>JAGXLF010000063.1 GCA_018334835.1 Thermoplasmatota archaeon
TGCTTCTACTTTTTGCAGTTGTGATCTCCTCCACCGTAGCTTATTTATTGACTTTGACGATCGGAAAAAAATTTTCAACTATTCACCAGAAGGTGGAATACAACAAGCTCTCAAAAGGCATAATCGTCTTTTTGGTCGTCATGATGCTTGCCCTTTCAGGACCTCTTGGCGTTTTTGTAGGTTTGATCTCGACCGCTATCGGGGTGATCCCTCCTTTGTACGGGGTGAAAAGAGTGCACCTGATGGGTTGTATAATATTCCCTATCATCTTGTTCTTTACGGGCATAGATGCGTATTTCACAGGTGCTCTATTGTAAATGAATCAATAAGATTTAATTAGGTTAAACGATATCTCTAATCCATGTTACCTTTGCCTGGACTTGGGGCTGGTCTTGCAATTTGTATGGGGATACTAGTGCTTGTAGTCATCATCTTGATAATCGCCTTTTTTCTGAAGATGCTGATCCAATTTTTGCCTGCTACTCTTCTAGCTATATTGGTGTTTATATTCACTGGTGATCTCTTTTGGACCGCGATCGCGTTCTTGACTACCGCTTTCATACTCAGTGTGGTTGATTGGATGAATAAAAAATAAAGGTGCGGAGTGAGTGATTTATCTATCATTCGAAAGGCGCTGTGATTAATACAAGAACAGGGAATATCTCTAGGCGGCCTGCCCACATAACTATTATCAACGTGATCTTTTCTACCAAATGCATGTCTGGACCTGTCAAGCCAACGCTCAGACCTACGTTTCCTTGTGCCGAGGCTACTTCGAATAGACTATTCACGCCAGAAGCTCCTCCGTACATGAAAATCATAGCCCCTCCTACCAAGAGGATCAAATAGAGGAGGACATACATTGCAACGTTCTGGATAGCTTCCGACGAATAATATTTATTACCGATACTCATCTTATGGACCACAGATTCCGGTAATAGATATTTACGGATCAGCCAAATCAAAGCGTAAAATATAATCGCGACCCTTATAAGCTTTATAGCCGAAGCAGTCGAGCCGTACCCCCCTCCGAATATCATCAATATGGTTAACAAAAACTTTTGGAAGTCGTTGTAAGTACCCACAGCATCGGTATTAAATCCAGTTCCTGTAATGGCTGTTATAACCTGGAATGATCCGTATCGGAAAGATTCAAAAGTCAGTCCTAAACTTATAGCAAGGATCACCGTGGATATAAATATAATTACGAGGATAGCTTTCACTTCTATATTTTTAAAGAAGGTCTTTATATTCCCTAGGAAAAGCTGATAGTGCATCGCAAAAGAGATACCCCCGATCACCATGAATGGCATTATAGCTATCTCAAAACTCAGAGTATCGTAAGCCATTATGCTGTTGTTATTGACTGAAAATCCTCCAGTCGCTAAAGCCGTCATGGAATGATTGATAGAATCGAACACAGGCATACCGATTGCAATCAATATAAGGATCAATAAACCAGTATATCCTGCATAGATAGCCCATATTCTCCTAGTTGTTTTGACGACACTGGGCACTAATCTATGATCTCGCCCCTCCGCGAGATACAATTTATGGGCGATTGTGCCACTCCGTGCGACCAACACACTCAAAAAGAGTACGATAACGCCTACTCCTCCAACCCACTGAGTTAGCGATCTCCAAAACAAAATAGATCTAGGTAATCCTTCTACCCTTTCAGCGTACATATCTAGCCCTGTCGCTGTGAAACCGGACATAGATTCAAAAAGTGCACTTATCGGTGTTAAACCCCAGTGGGGGCCAAAATAGATCCTTGTTAGGTAAAAAGGAATAGCACCCAATATAGCGACAATCAGCCAAGTAAGGGCAGCTAAGGCTATAGCGGCTCCTAAGTACAGTTCCCTTTTTTCTGAAACTAAAGTCATCGTTAATCCAAGGATTATAGACATGAATGATGGATATACAAAACAAAAAGTCAATACTATACTACCATCTATAAAATATGCTATTCCGGCCGGTATGAGCAATAACCCTCCTAGTATGGTAATCATCACCCCTAAATAATATGAGGTAGTAGAAAAGATTCCATATTTTTCGAAATAAGGGTGTATCTTCTCAGATATCTCAGCTTTTGTTTCTTTTAGACTTGTCCAAACTATATTTTTCGTCACTATATGCCCACCTTCTTAGCTATTAATATTCTTAGAATTTAAATGCTTTTTTGAAATATGAGTTAGGTGAGATTTCAAACCAGACCAAATCTTTTCTTTTTTTCAAACAATTTCTTGACCTGTTTCACAGTGCCAGTCCTAGCCAAAACCGTGGCTATATCATCAGGTTTAAGTTGGGTATTTCCGTCTGGTATAACAGAATTTTCTCCTCTCATGATGTCTACTATAATAGCGCCTTTAGGTAAACCGGCATTTTTAATCTTTTTATGAGATATCGGTGATTCTTTAGTAACTCTGAATTCCAACAATTGAGCGTCTTTCTCTCCTACAGTAAGTATGGTTCTAGAATCGCCGATATTGTTTTTGATCTGCATGGCGCTAGCTCTGGTTGTGCTAACAGTATTTTCTATATCTAGACTGGAGAAGACTCCTTCATTTTTGGGTTTGTTTACTCGACCGATCACCTTTGGAACTTTGAAGATCTTTTTTGCCAGCTGACATGCGATGAGGTTGGATTTATCGTCTCCTGTTACAGCTACAAGGACATCTGCCTTGTTCAGACCAGCGTCTTTCAGATAGTCTAGATCGGTTCCGTCCCCTTCGATTATCAGGGCATCAAATTCTTTAGAGAGCTGCTCGGCCAATCTTTCGTCTCTCTCCATCAGGACCACATCGTGTCCTTCAGGTAGGAGCAACTTAGCTAGGTCTTTTCCAACTCTGCCGCCACCTATTATAACGACGTACATGAGTATACCCGATTAAATGAAGGTGCCCTACTATTTTAGAGTTTTGCATTGTATTATTGATTCTTAAATTTTTTCCAGAGTTTCAAAGGGATCGGGGAAAAGTTATTTTACGACAATTTGAATTGCTAATTTGAAGAAAATATGGAAACATTCAATGGCCCTTTCCTCAAGGAAGACGGCTTCGTCCAAACAGAGATAGAAGTGGAAGGTGGTGAGATAGAAAACTTCGAAGAGGGGGGTGAAGGAGGAAGAGATGTTATCATAATACCTGCCTTCTATGACTCACACACTCATATAGCCGATTCTGTCGTAAAAAAACCCCCTACAGGTACTATAGAAGAGATCGTCGGTCCTGGAGGTCTGAAGGAAAGAGAACTTAGATCTGCGAATTATGAAACTCTGGTCAGTTCGATGAAGAACTGTATGGAAGAAATGTTCTCATATGGTGTGAGGTACTTCTTAGATTTTAGGGAAGAAGGACTGGACGGAATAAAAACTCTAAGAGAGGCTCATTCACTTTTGGAAGATGAACTTTCTATCGGCATAATGGGGCGGCCTAAAGAAAGAAGATTTGATAAAAGCGAGATCGAGGAGATCTTTTCGGTGTCTGATGGGATGGGTCTGAGTGCTTACAGGGATTGGGATGAGGCTGAACTTTTAAAACTCGTGGAAAAGACCAATACCGAGGATAAACCCTTAGCTATGCACTGTTCTGAAGATGTCAGGGAACCTTTAGAAAAGGTTCTAGACCTTGAGGTACATCATCTAGTGCATATGATCGAAGCCGATAGGTCCGATCTTGAAATGTGTGCGGAACAAGAAGTACCAATAGTCATCTGCCCGCGATCGAATATGTTCTTTGGGAAAATACCCGACATACCAAAGATGTTAGACTCTGGAGTGACCCTTTCCCTTGGAACAGACAATGCTATGATCACTAATTCTAATATGTTCAGAGAGATGGAGACCGCTTACAGAGTGGCTAGAATGAAAGGTGAGATCTCCCCGATAGATATATTGATGATGAGCACTTATAATCCAAGGAAAACATTAAAACTTGACCTATTTCATGAAAGTATCGAAAGGTATCTAGTGCTTAAGTATAGAGAAGGAGATCCCGCCTTTAATGTGGTAGTTAATTCCAATCCAAGAGATATAATCGAAACGGTGTGGTGTAAAGATGGAAGAATATAATCGGATCATAATACCTACAGACGGTTCCGAGGAGAACGAGAAAGTCGTAGATGAAGGTCTATCCCTGGCTAGGATGTTGGGGGCAAAGGTAAAAGCACTTTTCGTAATTGATACTGGGAGCCTTTCTGGTTTGCCGCCGGACGACATGATCACGACCTTGGAAGGTCAGATAGAGACCAAAGCGAATGAGATCCTAGATGATATAGAGGAAAGAGCTGAGAATTGGGGTATCGATTTCGAGAGGAGTATGCAAAAAGGGGCCCCTTCGGATATAATCGTTTCAGCGGCGAAAGAAAATGACTTGATAGTTATGGGTCATCACAAACGATCCGGACTTTCCCGCCTGATAACTGGGAGTACAGCACAAAAAGTTATTAGGAAGGCTGATTGTCCTGTAATGATAATAAGATTGGAGGAAGATCAATCATGAAAGAAGAGAAAAAAGTCAAAGATCTTATGACCGAGGATCCTATAAATGCGGAGCTTCCTGGGAACAGAGTAGATGTTATAAACAAGATGATCGAGCATGAGTTGACGGGTATGCCTGTTGTAAAAGACAGCGAATTGAAAGGATTAATCACAAGGATAGACTTTTTCAAAAATCCTGGAGAGGACCAGTTAGCGCTGATATATAGAAAAGATCAGCCGGACATCCTTCAAGATGCAAGTATCAAAGAAGCTACAAAGATCTTCATCGAAAATGAAACTCATTACTTACCTGTGAAAGATGAAAAGAACTCCTGCGTGGGGATCCTCACCACGGCGGACATACTCCCCTACATATCTGAAAAAGAGATCCAATTGCCTGTAGAGGAAGTTATCGGAAGGGAATGCGTACCTCTTTACGAAAAAACGCCTATAAAGGTGGCTTTACAGACGATGTCTTTGACCGGGATATATGCATTTCCAGTCGTTGATGGGGAGACCGTTCTGACTGGAATCATCACCGATAGAGATCTCTTCGATATGAGCGAGATCAACGGTCAGATAGAGAAATCGGACCTCGGTCTTGAAGATGACGAGGAGAGTTGGTCATGGCAGGGTCTGAAGAACGTGATGAAGTTATATTATGAAGAATCTATGATCGACTTACCAAATATATGTGTGGATGATGTCATGGTCGAAGACCCTCTCACAGTCTATGATCAGACCACAGTCTCCAAGGCGGCACAGATGATGACAGAAAACGACTTCGGTCAGTTACCAGTGGTCAACGAGATGGACAGTTTAGAGGCCATGCTCTACGAACTTGATCTGATCGAAACACTGCTCTGAGGTCGATCCGATGATGGATAAAGAGGAACTCCTGTCGATGTGTAAGAGAAGAGGTTTTCTCTGGCGTTCTGCGGAGATCTACGGTGGTGAAGCCGGCTTCTACGATTACGGCCATCTCGGAGCCAAGTTGCTTGATAGTTGGAAGCAAAAATGGAAGGATTTTTTCCTAGGTCTTGACGAGAATTATCATATGATCTACACTAATAATATAATGCCACACAGGGTGATGGAAGCTTCAGGTCATGTCGACCATTTTTCCGATATAATGATAAGATGTGAGAGATGTGACTCTTACTTTAGAGGAGATCACCTGATCGAGCAAGAGACTGGAGAGAATGCGGAATGGATGGGGAAAGAAGATATGAAGGAGAGTATAAAAGAATTAGAACTATCCTGTCCAGACTGCGGCGGCGACTTCTCTGAACCTGAGGACTTCAACATGATGTTCACAGTTTCATTGGGACCTACAGGTCAAAAGACTGGTTTTCTCAGACCGGAAACGGCCCAAGGCACTTACATAAATTTCAGGAGGGAGTACAGAGCTCTCCGTAAACAGATGCCCATGGGTCTCGCGACCATAGGATCAGCTTTTCGAAACGAGATTTCTCCTCGACAGGTAGTTTTCAGGAAAAGGGAGTTCCTTCAGGCAGAGCTTCAGATATTTTTTGTGCCCGGTATCCACGATGAAAAGTTTAAGAAAAAATATCAAGAGATAGAAGAGATGAAAGTGAATATAAGAAGAGAGGACTGGGACGAAACTAGAGAGGTGATGTTGAAAGAGATCGATGACATCCAGCCTTTCTATCTCTATCATCTGGGTAAGATGTATGAATTTTATACGGACATCATGAAGCTTTCTTCAAAAGATATCAGGTTCAGGGAACTGTCAGATGACGAGAAAGCTTTTTACAACAAGATACATTTCGATATTGAGGTTAATTTTGACACTCTGAACGGGTGGAAGGAAGTTTCAGGTCTTCATTACCGGTCTGATTACGACCTTAGGCAGCATCAAGAGAACTCGAATCAGAGTCTGTCGGTATCTACTGATGACGGGAAGAAAATACCTCATGTGATAGAATTGAGCTTTGGCATCGATAGGAATCTGTGGTCACTTCTAGATAAAGGCTACAAAGACGACGATAGAACCTGGTTGGACCTTCCCAAAGAAATAACTCCTAGACAGGTCGCAGTTTTTCCACTGGTCAGAAAAGACGGTCTTCCTGAAAAATCTAGAGAAGTCTTCGATAAACTGAGGTCGGATTTCAGGGTTACCTGGGAAAAGAGCGGTTCCATTGGTAAACGATACGCTAGGAACGACGAAGTAGGAACATCGTACTGCATAACTATAGATTACGACACCCTTGAAGATGAATCAGTAACTATCCGAGATATAGAGACAACGGAGCAGATAAGGGTCGAGATAAAAGAGTTAAATGATATATTGAAAGAACTTATCTACGGTCGTAAAAAATTTAAAGATCATATGGAGCAAGAGGATTAAGAAGATTCCTCTTCCTTTATAGATTCAAGTTTACTGATCACATTCCAGATAAGAGTTCTCCCGTGCAAAGGGATATTTGGATCGTCCGCAAGGTCTTGCAGTTTGAAAATTGATGAAGCTATCCTGACATCTAGTTCGTCGTTCGACTCGAGCAGTAACTCATTACATTCATCTGCCCCTTCTCTGATATTCCTAGGGATGGAATTATCTTCTTTTATCTCGTCCATCAGTTTACACACATCTTTCAATTTTTCATCCACATCGGTCATTGTTGCCACCTCTATTATTTCGAGCTAAATCTAGTTTCCGTTCTACGTATCAAAGCCATACAGGATAAAGCAAGGATCCTCAACGGGCTGTACCTATAACGGTAGGTATGTAATAAATAAATCTTTTGTCCTAATTCACTTTTTACTAGTCGAACCATAAAATAACTATGATTAAAAACCTTCGGTCCATAGGAGAGAAAAGAGGGGGAGGATGCCCCTTGGCGAACCCCGTTTACTCTCCAAATTATCATATTCGGAGGATTTCTAGGATGCCCCGAACATCCCAGATCTTTTCCGATGTAGACCTATTCATCGTAATACGTGTCGCAGCCAAGCTTATGATAAACTTCTTTCCAACTATAGTGAGCGTCTTCTTCTTTCATGCTCATCGTTACAAAAAGAGCTTCCTTATATAAAAGGATAAAATAAGGGGAGGGGTGAGTGAAAGTGACTTTTCTTTTGCATCTTGAATTTACGATATCTTGTCTTCATCCATCTGCAGGGGATTTTTGAACCACACTTCTTGTTGATTGAACGGTACCTGTATTCCATTTTCTTCTAATTCCTTTTTGATCTTCCAAAGAAGTTCCATTCTCAATGGGAACCACTCGGTAGAAGGAGCCCAAACCCTCACCTTCAATTCCACGGCACTACTCCCCAAACTTTCAACGAAGACTTGGGGCTCTGGTTCTTTTAGGGCCATCGGCTGTTCTTCTATCAATTCATTTATCAACCTCATCGCCTCGTCTGCATCGTCTTTGTACCTGATACCAACGTTGTATTCGAACCTTCTCGCAACGTTTTCTAAATAATTGATTATATTTCCAGTGAACACCTTTTCGTTCGGCACTCTTACGTAGACACCTTCAAAAGTGCGCATTGTCGTTGAAATGATCTTTATATCCTCGACAACGCCTAACGTACCACTTTCACCGCCCAACTTAACCACGTCGTCGACTCTGAAAGGTCTCTCGAAAGTCAAAAACACCCCTGAAATAAGGTTTGTAACTATGCTCTGACTGGCAAAACCAATTATTATGCCTAGGATTCCTCCAGCCACGAGGAAACCAGAGATATTGAATTCCAATAAGGGAAGAACTATCAGGAATCCTATGATTAGGAACGAAAAATAAACTATTTTAGAGACTATATTCAGACGATCTTTTGAGACCTTATCCCTCAGAGAATGCCTGATCCTTAGAGAGATCGCTTTCCCTATAATTACCGCTGCTAAAAGGATGGTTATACTTATTAAAAGGTCTGAAATAGTTACGCCGCCGTAGAGCACTCTATCGAACATCAGATTCCACTCTCCATCACAAATTTTGTTCCACTTTGTATAGCGCTCTTCTTCTTTCTATATACCTCTCTTGCCTTTTTCATATTTTTTACTATAGGTTTATTAGAAAAGCCGGTCTCTGAAAGATCATCCTCTTTTATGAACATCGCTCCCTTCATACCCACTTTTTCTTCATCATAGTAAATCTTCATCCCGTAGGCATCGAACACTACTTTTGATACCTCTTTCCATTCGTTAGTCCTATTATTGATGGTTAGAGCCATTATTCCCTCAACCATAGGGTCAAGATCTTCAGGGATAGTAGTGCTTTGTTGAGTAGGCCAGTATTTACATATGGTGCCTGTCTTCACGTCACCGTAGAGAGTGTATTTTTGTTTCGCCAACGTGAATATATCTAGGGGCTTCTCTGGTGATCCGCTTTCAAGGAAAACAGCGATCTCGATTGGGAATGTGGCGAAGACCTCCTTCTTCATACCGGAGTCTATTACTATCGGATTTTCAAA
>JAGXLF010000064.1 GCA_018334835.1 Thermoplasmatota archaeon
ACGGCAACGACTGAAACTCCAGATTTCTTTCTAGATGGTTTTCTTTGAAGGATGTTGAGAACATCTTCTCTATCCACGTCTTCCATCTCATCCACTTTTTTCAATAGAGTGGCATTTTTGGGAAGATGTTCTCTATCATATTTCTTGCAGAGTCTGATCTTTGCCTTCTGCAATTCATCTGGAGTGGTTATTTTACCTTCGACTATCTCCTCGATGATCTGCTGAAAGTAATCCATCGGTAAACAGTTCTTTGAATGACTATAACAATCTTTTGCTTGACCCGGTGATGAAGCAAAAGAGATATATAACGGATTACGGTAATCAAAGAGTGAAATTGAGAAGGGCTCATAGTCTAGCCACGAGGAATAATTTCCTCTTGCTCTCCAAGCAAGGCTTGACTCATGGTCCCCACCTAGCCTATTCACAAAGGGCTCATAGTCTAGCTGGTCATGACGTCGCCTTGACATGGCGGAGGTCGCCGGTTCGAACCCGGCTGAGCCCATACCTCTTTTAACATTCCATTTTTGGTCTTCAAAAGATATATATAAAAAAGATAGGATTCGCTTGAATAAGATGACAGACCCTTTCGACTTGGAGGTCAAAGAAAAAGGTAAAGGAATGCTTCTAACATGAGATGGAAAGTAATAGTTGGTAATATCGGTTCGGTCTTGAAACTTTTCGGCCTAGCATTCCTTGTTCCAGTCATACCTGCTCTCTGGTATCAGGAAGCCCCTCTCGTGTTTGGTTTCCTTCCCGCAACCGCACTGGTTTTCCTGTTCGTAGCGTCTTTTACCATAAGCCTTGGCCATCCTGCCCAGGCGTTCGGAAGACCTGAAGACTTCTATCAGAATGAAGCTATAGTGATCGTCAGCTTGACTTGGATAGTTTTAGCTTTAGTTTCATCTCTTCCCTTTTTGATCACTGGTGTGCTCACCTCTCCTATCGATGCTTTTTTTGAAGCGATGTCAGGCATGACCACTACTGGCGCTACCGTACTCCCTTATCCTTTAGAACAGCACCCTAAAAGTCTGATGCTGTGGCGAGGTTTTCTGCAGTGGCTGGGCGGTATGGGTGTCATAGTCCTCTCTGTGGCTATATTGACTAAATTAAGCAGCGGAGGTCTAAGTCTACTAGAGGCCGAATCTCCGGGACCGACTATGACCCGTTTGAAACCGAAGATCAAGGAGACGGCAAAATGGCTGTGGTATCTTTACGGTCTGTTGACATTAATGCAGGTCTTGATGTTGCTTGGTGCGAAAGTTAGTCTATACGATGCTGTTTATCACAGCTTCACGACCATGGCGACAGGAGGTTTTTCTCCACACACCGGAAGTATCGGCTATTTTTCTTCCACAGTCCAGTGGATTATAATATTCTTCATGATCATGGCTGGAACCAATTTTGCACTGCACTACCAGGTTTTCAGGGGAAATATCCGGAACGCTTTGAAAAATTCAGAATTTAGAACCTATCTCGCGATAATATTCGGTGCTACCGTCTTTATAACACTCGTAAATGTAGGAACAACCATAGGGGGTGAACTACCCATAATAAGTGATATTAGACATTCACTTTTCCAAGCTGTTTCCATCATGACCACCACGGGATACGCAACAGTGAATTTCGATAAATGGCCCGAAGTTTTGAGACTTCTCCTTCTAATACTGATGTTCATAGGTGGTTCCGCAGGCTCTACCGGTGGTGGTATGAAGGTCATGAGGGTACTGCTCGTTTTCAAGATGATCAAGAGAAAGTTCAAGCAATTCATAAATCCTAGGAGAGTCGAAGTGGTGAGGATGGGAGATTCCGTGATCGATGAAAAAGTTCTAGATACTGTGGTAATGTTTTTCTGCGGCTATCTCATCATCTTTGCCGTTGGGGCTTTCATAATGGTGGGCATGGGTCTGGATATCGTTTCTGGAATAGCCGCATCAGCTACAACGATCGGCAACGTTGGTCCAGGACTCGGAATGGTGGGACCGGAGAATAATTTTAGAGCTGTACCTCTTTATGGGAGGTTGGTCCTTTCTCTTCTCATGTGGATAGGAAGATTAGAGGTTTTCACCGCCATCGCTCTGTTCAGCCCACAGTTGTATAAGAAAAGAAAACTTCGAAGTATCTTGAGTTTTAGAAAAAGTTGAAGAGAAAGTCACGAGAGAAGGCCGGCCTTGTCTAGTTCATCCTCGATCTTTTCTACTCCACCTTTTAACTGCTCTTCGCTTTTACTTCCGGTGCATACCATCCTGCCGGAACCGAACAATAGCAGAACGACGGGAGAATCCTTGAACCTGTAGACGAGGCCAGGGAACTGTTCAGGCTCGTACTCCACTCTTTCGAGTCCCAAAGTAATGGCTAGAGAGTTCAAGTTGAATTCATTCTCCAGATCATAGGATGCAACTATATTCTGGATCTCGGCCTTCACTTCATCGGTGGTATCTATACCATTTTCGTTCAGTAATCTCTTAACTTTTTCGACACTTCTCTGTGGTTCTTCAACTGTAACGCCGCCAGTACATACGACCTTTCCGCTAGAGAAAAGTAGAAGCGACGTGTTCGGTTCTTCGAGCTTGTAGATCAAACCCGGGAATTTATCCGGATCATATTCCGATCTATCGAGTGCTCTGTTAACTTTTTCTAGATCCAACTCTTCCCCTAAAGAAGAAGAGGCGACCACATTTTCTATCTTTATCTTTGAATCTTGCACATTCAATCCCTCTTTAAAATCGCTATAACGTCCCCATATATAAATCAACTGTTGTTTACGTTTTCATTCAATAGTACGGTTTAACTTTTCTAATAGATCAATAGCTAGTACCTTATTCAAAGGCTCATTATCATTTCCACAGTCTGGAGAAAAAGTACATGCGGGACAGCCTTTCAAGCTCTCACAGGGACACTCTTCAAGGCTTTTGACAGACCTTTTCCCTAACTCTTCAAATCTAGAATATGCGTCGTGAGAGAAGCCTACACCTTCTTCTACGGCGTCGTGAATAAATATAGCAGGCTTCCCCAATTCCTGATGGAAGTCCGTTGATACACCTCCAACGTCTTTCTCATCGATAAGCATCAGGAGAGGGAGCATGTGTATCAATGAATGCTCGGCAGCGTGTAGACCGCCCATATAACTCTTCTCAGGACTCTCCACCCATCTTCCGGCGTTGACTTTTTCTTCCGCCGTTTTTAATAATTTTCTCTCGATATGGTCGGGTATTTCGAACCAACTGACCTGCGTGTTTATAGTCACTGGGTCTAGACCTAAACTTTCCGTAGACAGTATATCGTCATCTGACAACTTTTTCTTTCTATATGCGAAGTAATGGATACTCACATCTCCAGTTCCTTTACATACTTCGTATTCTCCCACCTTTCTTTTTTCCTCCATTTCTATATTCGATATATTCGTATCTCTGAGAGTTTCTGTATAGTAGTCAGTATCGACCCGTTCCAAGATGACCTCAGGTTGAGGACCTTCTTTGAACCTAACCACCTTATAATACTCGCCCTGGTGAAGATAGATCGCATTGGGATGAAATTCTCTGTAAGCTCTGTTTTTATCCACCTCGGGCAAACTTTTTACCGAATCGCCTTCTCTGATTTGAACTTCGAAAGTGTTTTCTCCGATAGAGTAAAGATCGATATCCTGCTGGGGAAAATCATCTCTTACATATCTATATCCGGATTTGAGAGTTCCGGCTAAACTTCCCTCTTTCTTCCACATCTCCCCAGCTCTCTCCAATCTTTGTGTTAAAAGATCCTCGTCCTCTTCCCTCAGCGGTAGCTCCTGGGCAGCGGAGAGCAGATGTTTAGAATAAACGTGATTGTTCGATAGATCGATCACCGCATCTTCTATGGATTCACCTAGGATGTGATCCGGATCTTTCACTATATACTGATCTAGAGCACTGTTGAAAGGTACCAAGATAGATAGGACTTCTTCGGCCTCTCTTCCAGCTCTTCCTATCTGCTGCCAGAAACTTATTCTAGAGCCGGGATATCCTGAAAGAAGTGTGACGTCTATACTTCCGATGTTTATCCCGAGTTCCAAAGCGGTTGTCGATACCACTCCGTTGAGTTCTCCATCTCGCATCTCCATCTCTGTCTTCCTTCTTTCTTCTTTCGAGTGTCCTGCGTGGTAAGATTTTACTTTCGCTTTTTTATTGCTGAATTCTTCTTCAAGGACCTCACGGGACCAGAGTGCATCCAATTCGGTCATCTTCCTAGACGGTGCGAACATCAAAGTCTTCAAACCTTTATCTACCAGGAAAGCCATCAGTTCGCTGCTTTCTCTGTGGGTGCTCTTCCTCTCATCAATCTTGTCGTGAAACTTGGGAGGATTCCAGAAAAGTAGATTCCTCTTTCCCCTTTCACTTCCGTCCTGATCTATGATCTCGAACTTCTTGCCTACCAGGTTTTCTGAATGCTGCTTCGGATTGCCTAGAGTAGCGCTGGTCAATATGAAACGGGGGTCCTTTGAATAATACCTTGCGATCCTTCGCAACCTCCTGATTATCCAGGCTACGTGTATGCCTAGTAAACCTCTGTAGTGGTGTGCTTCATCAACGATAACGGCTTCTAGGTCTTCAAAAAATGTCGACCATTTTTCATGATGGCTCAGATAAAGGTTCAAACCGCTAAAGTTGGTGAGTACCACGTCGGCATTTTCTCTGACATTCCTTTTCCTCTCTGAAGATACGTCTCCGTCATAAATACCCACTTCGATGTTCTTCGAGAAAAGAGCGAATATATCTTGTAATTCCTTTTTTTGATCTCTCGTGAGAGCTTTAGTCGGGAAGACAAGAAGAGCTTTAGCATCTTCTTTTTCATGGAGTAAATTTATGATAGAAAGGGCATAGGCGAGAGTTTTGCCGCTTGCAGTACCTGTAGTCAAACAAACATCGTTACCTTTCAGAAAGAGGTCTATCGTTTCAGCCTGGTGAGAGTAAAGTGAGATGTCATTCGTTCTCAGTATTTTTTTGAGATGTTGAGACAAACCTTCGCTCTCCCGGTACTCGGGTTCCTTTTCTGGTAAAGTGGTTGAAAATGTGATCTGCCCTTGGTAATCGTGGTAGGCGGAGGTTAGAAAACTCTCATCCATTGTAGAAAAGTACTCACCTTGGATAATAAGGCTTTTATGGTGTGACCCACTCTTTTAAAATGATGAAGGTACTGCATCTACCCGGCAGAGCTATATGGGGATATTCAGAAGACGAGATCGATGATATTTTGACATACTTTGAACCGGATATAACCCTGACTTCTGATGTTAGAGAGAAGGAGAGGATGATGATCGAGAGAAATTTTTCTTACGAATCCATACATATGGACGATCTTAGTTCTTTTAATGAAAGGTATTTAGGAAACGAAGTACTGTTATTATTGAAAGAGAAACATTCTTTATCCAACATGAACTTCGAGGATTATCGAGATAGAAGAGTGGTTTTGATCACCGACATGATAAAGGAAGATATGGATCCAAAAAAATTCGATTTTCAACTGATTAATACCTCTGTCTTAGATCGGTTTGAGAGAGAACTAGAAGATTTTAACGTTCTGTCAACCAAGATTGAGACCGGGAAAAAACCAGTATATAACAAAAATAGGATCTACGGTTTTGGATTATCTAGAGGTATAGAAGAGATCAAGATACCTAGTGTAGTCACTGGAAAACGACCACATATCGAGACCTTGAATGCCAATAAAGTGGGACTCTCCGCTGTTCCTGGACTTGGAAAAAGATTTTCGAGAGAACTCGAACGAAGAGGGATAGAATCACGGCAGGACCTGTGTTTTCTCGATCCTTCTAAGATATTGGATTGTGAAGGTATAGGCCCCTATCGAAGTACAAAATGGATAAGTTCCGCCAAAGCTATAGAGGATAAAGACGTCTACCGGATCAAAAAAAATGATCTAGAGGATAAACACAGGATCTTCATCGATATAGAGACAGATTCCTTGAAACCTTCCATAATCTGGCACATCGGATTGTACGACGATAGAACGGGTGAATATCGCAGTTTTTTGGAAAAAGACCCTAGGGAAAAGGGCAGGATAATAGAACAGTTTCTTGACTACTTAGAAGCCAATGTTGAAGCGGGCAGTATACTTTTAGCTTGGTATGGAAAGAAATTCGACTTTGAACATCTAGGTAGATTTGTAGAGAGGTATGCGCCTGAAAGAAAACCGCTGTGGGATAAGATCCAAAAGATAGATTTCATGTACTGGGTAGATAAACATGCAGCCCTTCCCTGCAGGAGTTCAAAGCTAGAAAGTGTGGCTTCTAGATTAGGTTATGAACCCGATCTTGTAGGATTGGACGGAGGGGACGTCGGAAGGATATATTCGACTTATATGGAAGATATGAGTAAAGAACCAGACTGGAACGAACTGAAGACTTACGCTAGAGACGATGTCGTGGCGATGAAATACATCTACGATAAGGTCAAAGAAGCTCCTATACTTTATGATATGGATGAGGTGAATAAGCAGTATCTCAGGTAGGGTAGGGGGCGCGATATTCCTCTGAGATATAGTCTCTTATTTGATCTGTCACTCCACCTTTATCGCATCCACAGGACAATTCTCTTCGGCATCATCCAGACAAGGTATTTCTTCAGGTACTCTTCCTTTGTCATCTTCGCCTTCTTGAAATTCCGGCACGATAGTAGAATTGGGATTACCGGAGACTGAAAATACCTGTGGACAGGTGGATTCACACATACCGCATGCTATGCAGGTATCCTGATCTATCGTTACATTCTTCATGTTTTCATACCACAGTTCTTTTATCACAAACAGATTTATGAACCTTTCTATCTCAAATTGATAAATTCGTTTTACCACAACACATATTAATATCTTTTTCAATAAGTATATAGAAGGGAAATTGTGAACTTCCTTTGAAGAGGGAAACGAGATGATCAATATAGACGATATGGGCCAAAAGTCCGAAGATGAAATCATCTCAAATCTGAATCGCTCAGTTGCCGATGCTTTGAAAAATTTAGAAGGAAAACAAGCTGTTTACCAAGATGATGAAACTGTTAAGAAAATAACCTCTCTTTGTATGAAGTATCTTCAGGATGAAATCGAAGTCCCTCGAAGAGACCTCAAGATGTCAATTTATCTTAAATTTTTAGATGATCCGCGTGGAAATACGATAAGAGAACTCTTGAAGAAAAATGAGAACCTTACTGAAAGGGAGATGTGGGAGATCAGTAAATCCGTATTGGATATAATCGGAGAAAAAACGGACATTCTCGAGGTTACCGAAGGGGAGGATGATCACATATACATATGGAACAAGTAAGATTGAAAAACGATATTAAGTATGGTTTCAATATTTTCAGATAAATGTCGGATCTTTCGTATAAATATAGAGGTCTTAGCAAACATCTTTCCTACTTATTGCGACATCATCCAGAAGATGCAGATCTAGTTCTAGATAAAAGGGGATTTACAGATTTAGAAGCTGTAATCGATTCTCTGAAGAACACGAAACATTCCTGGGCTTCTAGAGAAGATATCGAATACCTGATAGAGAATAGCGAGAAAAAAAGGTTCGAAATAAAAGATGATATGATCCGAGCCTTGTACGGCCATTCGATAGAGGTGGATATCGAAGAGAGGGAAGAACCTCCTGATATCCTGTACCATGGGACCTCTCCCGATTCTTTAACATCCATATTTGAAGAGGGGCTAAAACCTATGGGTAGGCAATACGTTCATCTTTCGATTTCTGAGCAGGAAGCGATCGAAGTTGGAAAAAGACATCATCCTGAGCCGGTTATACTTGAGATAGATGCTTCATCCGCATCTGAAGACGGTATCGCCTTTTATAAAAGAGGAGATCTGTATCTGTCCGAGCATATCTCACCAAAATATATAAAGTCGTTTCGAGAGTCTATTCCAGAGGATTGAGATCAGACCTAATAGTATCTATCGTTTCGTCCTCCGACTCTTCTATAAGAGGAGCTGCCAGTTTTTCCTCCAAAGTTTGGCCTTTAGATTGATCTTTTTCAGACATGCTTTGCACAAGATTCGCACGCCATTCTACGGCACCGATCTCGATCCGGTTCTGCATGTCTTCATCTCCAGAAGTGAAGCCCTCTATTATGATCTCTACATCTGGTCCGTACATATCGAACAATCTCCCTGCATTCCAGGTAAGCGAAACGACCTCTCCATGGGTATCCTCGACCTCTATCCGACCGCTCTCAGTCACAACGGTGTCTTCCTCACAGATCTTTATATTTATCTCAGGGAGTAGTGGGAAGAAAAATTCGTCTTCCGTCCTTCTCACTCTTACTAGAAATTCCTGCTGGTCTTCGCCGGCCTGCAGTTGATCCGGAGGGTTTGGAAAATCAGCTTTGAGCAGACACGTTTCACCTTCTCCCGTAGATCTCAACCATGTATCTGTTGGTTTGGTCGGATCGTCCCGTATATCATTTATAGAGCCCTCCAAGTTTTTCATCTCGGTTATAGAAATGGGTTCAAGAGTCTCTATCGAGCTTTCGTCCTCGATTTCATTTTTTGAGCTTCCGGTCTCGGTTTCGATTTGATCTACTAGACTTTCTTGTATAACACTATCTTCTATAGCGGGTTGTTTTTTCGCAGGTTCCTTTTGCGGCCTCTCCCTTTTCTTTTCAGGTACGATATCTTTTTTTCTCCGCTTTGATTCCCGTTCTTTTGTTTCCATCGTTTGCTGTGGCTTCTGGGGCTTCGGTTCTTTTTTTCTTTTTTCAATCATCTGCTGCTGCTTCTGAAGGGCTTCATCGTGCTTAGTTTCGTGGTACAATTTACGGGCCTTTATACAGGTCTTGCAGATATCGAGTGTTATCTCCGTGCCCGCGAAGTTGCAGTCCCAATTATCAATGAATATGCACATCTATGACACCTCCATCGCTAG
>JAGXLF010000065.1 GCA_018334835.1 Thermoplasmatota archaeon
AGAGAGGGACCTGCATTTCCACCACCTATCCAGGGATGTTCTTTATAAGCGATCAGTTCTTCGTCTATGCCCATCTCTTTCAGCATCTCGTGACAGTATTCTACAGTTTCCTCTTTCCAATAGATAGGATCATCTACAGTATTGAAAGAATGATGTCCAAGCATCTCGAAGGCTGTCTGATGTTTTCCGGTCCTACCGACTTCATCTACGTCCGGCAGTCTTATACAGGGTTGAGATACTACCAAAGGATTTGCAGGGGGATCCACTTGGCCAGAGGTCACATGTGGTTGAAAGTCATAGATGCTAGCATGAACGAGTAAAACATCATCTCTCCATCTCGCAACGACTGGATACCTCTCTAGAGGAGTATGATCTCGATCTGCAAAAAAATCGATGAAGAACTCTCTCATTTCTTCTACGGAGAAGGTTCGATCCGCTGGAGGATCGCCTATGAAATCGAATTCAGTGCAAGGTGCATCTTGACAGTTCTCCATTTCCTCATCCAAGGCCCAGAAATGAGAGCCACACTCGCTGCATTTTTTTCTGATGAAACCATTTTCCTCGAAATAATCAAGTTTGTACTCTTCTTCGAACATGATATCTATTCGATTCGAGTCTAGATAAATAAAACATTCGGATGAGAATAACATTTTAAAGTGATATGGCTTTAAAGTAAAGGTTATAAACCAGGGAATCTTTTTCTCATAAAGGAAGAAGAAAAATCAGGGGAAAGGTAAAATACCAGTCAACCAGTAAAATTACATGGATGAAACTGAACGAGAAAAAACTTTTAGTATTGTCGATCTTCATAGTCTTCTTAGCCTCATGGTCCATCGGTAATTTGATGGATCTGAGGATCGAAGAGGGGACCGAAGTAGCGTTGCTTTCCGGCCTCACTAGGGATGTTTTTTATGGCAGCTCGCTACTGTTAATTTTTATTCCTCTCTCCTATCTTTCATACGTCTACTTACGCTCGGGAGCTGATCGGGTTACCGTCTTGAGCGATTTCTTACTCGCGGGATTCTGGATTTTTGCATTTTTTGGAGGTCTGATATTAGTAATCTCTGGATTTTGGCCGCTAACTTTATTATTTGACTTTTTACCAAATGTCCCCATACCCTTTGATATAGGAGGGGCTCTACCCCATTTATATTTAGATGTTGGATTTATTTTATTACTTTCACTCCTTAGCTTATTATTTTCTATTTATATATATTTGAAATTTGGTGAGAGAAGAATGGATAAAGAGAAAGGCAATCTCAACATCTCTACATTTGAAAACGACATTTATTCCGAAGAGGGGATCGAAAAACAAACCATAGAAGATTCTCTCACCTCTACCCTGGATAGAGCTATAACCGATATCGACGAGGGTGAAGATATCCGCAGTACTATCATGAAGTCCTATCACGAGATGAGCAGGCTCCTAGAAGACGAGGGAGCGAAAAATGATGATTCTATGACTCCTAGAGAATTCAAAGCCGAAATCATCCAAAAAATACCTGCCGCTGAGAACCTTGTTTCAGATATCACTTTTCTTTTCGAGGAGGCGAGATACAGCCCTCATGAATTAGAAGAAAGAGATAAAAAACAGGTTATTCAGCAACTTGAAGAGTTGAAGGGGGAACTTCTATGACCGAATCAGAGAGAGAAGCAAATGTCGAGAGATTGGCTCTAAAACCCGAGTGGATAGAAGATTCTCGAGGTGAGAATAGAGATTTCGTAAGGTCGTTGATCCTGTTTTTCTTGGGGGGTTTTATCATTTTACTTATCGTAGGTGGGGATATAGGGCAATTACTCTCCGTTACTATGATCGTTTGGTTAGGTCTGTTTGTGATCTTTATGGCCGGTAAGAAGGTTTCTACAATCTCTCACTGGAAAAGGGTTATGAATAATAGAAAGACACAAAATCTTCCCTTAAAAAGGTCCTCCGATATAACAGAACGGGCTATCAATGGTTTGAAGTTGAGCCAGATGCTGATAGAGAAAAGATTAAGGAGAAATATTATAGAGAAGGTAAAAGAACAAAAAGATTTGTCGAAAAAAGAAATAGAAGAGCTCATCAGGGAAAATCCTTCGAAATTGAGCGAGATGGTCGGAGATAAAGAATTATCCAATTTCATAATGAACACTAAAACAATTAAAGATGTTGTCCAAGAGGATACCAACTCAATTCCCATGAAACTCTCCAGCCTATTCCGTAACCAAAGATATTTTGATCAAAAGGATGGTACAAGAACTGCCTTTGAGAATAGAATCAGAAAAATAATAAAAAAGATAGATGACTGGGAGAGCAGATGAAAAATGAAATCGATGACAAGTTTCTTTCTGTTTACCCTTACGATCATTTCTCTTATCATCGGGATCATTCTAGATAGCTGGAGCTTTCTTATCTTAGCGATCAGCATTTTTTCGATTTTAGCAGTTGAAAGTAGAGGGGTCTTAAGAGGAGAGGTGAGATTGAAAGTTGAGAGAAAATCCGAAAAGATGAGCTTATATGAAGATGATGAGATCTGGATTGAATTATCTGTGAAGAATGAAGGAAGGCCTCTCAATTATTTAGAGATCTTTGATTCCCTGCCATCTGACATAGATATCGTAGAAGGTTCAAATCATCAGATCTTGAGGTTAGATGAAAAAGAAGAGAAGACTCTAAGATACAAAATTCACTGTTCCCGGCGAGGTGAGATGGAGATCGGACCGATAAAATTCAGGTACAGAGATCCTCTAAATTTCCATGTAGAGGAATGGACAAGTTATGAATTGATGAACATCTTCGTTCTTCCGGAAGTCCAAAATATGCAAAGCGTGGACGTAAGACCGCTTTACACCAAAAGTTGGATAGGAAATATAAAGTCTCAGCGGATGGGGATCGGAAGCGAATTTTTCTCTCTAAGAGAGTATATGCCCGATGACGCCCTAAAAAAGATAAACTGGAAAGCTTCCGCAAGGTTTCTAGAACCCATGACCAATGAATTTGTCGGTGAAAGAACAGGCGACGTGATCCTGGTCGTTGACGGTTACAGGAAGAATATTATTGGAGACGACGAAAGAAATACTCTCGATGCAACAATCAGGGCTGCTGGAACCCTTGCATCTTCTATACTAGAAGACAGGAACCGAGTAGGATTGATAATACTAGGTGATTATCTGAGATGGCTTTATCCCGATTCGGGTAGAGATCATTTCTATAAGATAATGGAGGAATTAAGTGGGGTAAGAGAAGGAGGTCACTGGGAACTACAGGACGCTAAATGGGTATTGAGAGATTTTTTTCCAAACCGAAGCATGATCGTCTTCATCTCACCTCTACTTTCGAAAGAGATTAGCGAAACTTTATTCGATATATGTATGCAAGAATACAACGTGATGGTGATTTCTCCGAATCCTCTAGTAATTCAAAAGGAGATAATGAAGGATCATAATATTTTGGCGGAAAAACTTTCGCAGCTCAATAGAGATGTCATATTGGATAAGTTATGGAAGTACAGTATAGTGGTAGATTGGGATCCAAACGAACCTCTTGAAGCTTCTCTAGAGGAGGTGATAAGATATTGGCAGAGAAAGTAATGAAGGAGATCGAACTAGACAAGGTTGTACTCTCCGCTTCGCTAATGATCGTCAGCTTGTTAGCTTCTTTGACTTCCTATAACCTCCAGGGGTGGTGGTTTCCGCTAATAAGCGGTTTTATTGCGATCATTGGACTTACTATGAAAAGAGAGGCATTAATAGATTTAGGCGTCTTAGCTTCAAGTTCTTCCTTCTTCTACTTCATACACGACATCCCTTTCAGTTACCGCTCTCTATTTCTACTATTGGCGATGTTTTTCTTATATTTTGGAATTTGGTCTTTCATGAGAAGATCGATCACGATAAGTGAGATTGAAAAAGACTTAGTTAGAGACGAGGGGAGAAACTTTTTAGAGGAATATCAGGAGCATTCGGCCATGTATTATTTGTGGTCAATGCTTCTAAGTTTTCTAATCGCTTCGATTGGAAGTGTTGTAGCCATATACAGTTACGTCGGTCCTTTCCCATCCGAGTGGGCGATCATCTTGTTTCTTTTATTCAGTGGTGGTGTTATGCTCGCTGTTTACACGGTAGTTTTCATCTTACCCGGTTATTTTTCACGTAAAGAGATGCCAGATGAGGAAGAAAGTGGCATCTAGGAAAATCATATTAAAGGTAAAACCCAAGTTGACTTCCGGACTCCCGAAAATCAAGGGCAAAACATTTTATATAAGGGGGCATTGATATGGTTGTGATAATGTAATTTATATCCCAAATGGAGTGTGTATTTATGGATTCAATTGTTGATGAGGCTCTATCTCAAGCCGAAGATCAAAAATCAAAAGCCCCGGAGGAAGGTGAGCAGGACCTATCGACAGATGATGAGGACCTTAGAGAGGTTCTTTCAGATTTGAAAACAGACATAAAGATCGTCGGAATCGGCGGTGCCGGTTGCAATACTGTTGAAAGGATATCAGAAGAAGGGATAAAGGGTGCCACGTTGATAGCAGCTAATACCGACGCTCAGCACTTACTAACAGTTCATTCTCAAAGAAAAGTCTTACTCGGTAAACGAAAGACTAGAGGCCTAGGAGCAGGAGCTCTGCCTCAAGTAGGTCAGGAGGCCACTGAAGAAGCAAGAGAAAAGCTAGAAAATATATTAGAAGGTACGGACATGGTCTTTGTAACGTGTGGTCTTGGTGGTGGAACCGGGACAGGGGGGGCTCCCGTCGTGGCGGAGATAGCTAAAAACAAGGGTGCCCTTACCGTCGCTATTTGTACCACACCCTTCGAAGCCGAAGGGAAGTCCAGGATGGAAAACGCCGAGTGGGGTATGCAAAGACTCAAAGGTGTGGCTGATACAGTTATAACCATACCTAACGATAAACTTTTAGATCTCTGTCCTCGCCTCTCACTTAACAAAGCCTTCAAAGTCGCTGATGAAGTTCTTTCTCGATCCATCAAAGGGATCACAGAACTGGTGACTAAACCTGGTCTTGTAAACCTTGATTTCAATGATCTAAAAACAGTGATGGAAGGTGCTGGAGTCGCTATGATAGGCATGGGCGAAGATGATTCCGAGAATCGTGCGGAAAAGGCTATAGAAGAAGCCATCGACTCGCCTCTTTTAGAAGTAGACATTAGCAATGCGAACGCTGCTTTAGTAAACGTTGTAGGTGGCAGCGATATGACGGTATCTGAAGCAGAAACAGCGGCGAAAACCGTCGAAAGGAAAATCGGTAAGGATGCGAGGATAATATGGGGTGCATCAGTGGACCCCAGTCAAGATAAAACTCTGAAGATCATGGTGGTCATCACTGGTGTCAAATCAAAACAGATATTTGGCGGAGAAATTTCAACGGAAGAGATCGAAACAGTAGCTTGAGGTAAAAACATGGATATTGTTGAAGGTTCCTGGAAAGTACAAGATAAAATCGAAAAAAAAGCAGGAAAGATCGGTAAAGGGAAGTTCGGGCGTATTTTGAAAATGGCTCGAAAACCTGATAAGGAGGAATATAGGAAAACTCTTCTAATAGTTGTGCTTGGTATTCTCCTAATAGGAGGGGCTGGATTTTCGATCATGTGGCTTTGGGATAACATACCAGGATATTTTGCAGTGATATGAGGTAGAAACTATGGGACTACTAGATGATTTTACAGAGGACGAAATAGTCGAAGAAGAAGAGGTTAAGGAGATACCCCAAGAAGAGGAAGAAGAGGAAAAAGGAATATCTTTAGTCTGTGATCCAAATAAAAAATCTATCCCTACAAGAGAAAAAACCAGTTATGAAGTCAAGTTGATAAATACTACCGATTCAAAACAGGAAATTGATCTTGAAGTCCATCTGTTATACAGCACCGATAGTGAAGAGACCATCCCGTGGAGAGTTAATATATTCAAACAGAATAGAATTTCAGAACCCTCAGATACTTTTCGAAAAACGATTGAAGTCGAGGCTGGAGACGAGGTAATCATACCAGTCAGTGTTAACGCCCCCGAAGGTGCAAACTATGGAGATAAAGCAGAGGTGGTTATAGATGCATCTTCAAGTAAAGATATACTGCTATCAGATTCTATAACCCTCATAACGACTGCTAGGCCTACTGTTGTGGCGATGAAAACTCAGATAAATCAAGAGAGGAGCGTGGCCGATTATATAGCATCATGGGCCAAAGACAAAGATATGGGGGTCTTTTCTATACTCGCTCCTAAACCCGTGAGAGGATACATATTCATCGAAGCGATGAATCCTTCCATGGTTGACGAGGTTAGTGATGGAACAAGAAAGGCGAAAGGTATCGTGGAAGGGGATACGAGTATAGAAGAGATAGAACACTTCCTAGCTCCCAAACTTGCTGTAGAAGGTATTACGGAAGGCGATATAGTGGAATTATCAGCCGGTCCCTTTAAAGGCGAAAAGGCCCGGGTCACACAGATAGATGAAGATAATGATGAGATCACTGTAGAACTGTTCGAAGCTACTGTTCCAATACCTGTTACGGTTAGAGGAGATCATGTAAGGGTATTAGAAAAAGAAAAATAAGACAATGTTATAGAGGTGATTAATATGGCAACTGAAACTCTTGAAGCTCTTGTAGATGCTGGCGAAGCGAGTGCAGGACCTCCCCTCGGTCCAAAACTTGGCCCGATGGGCGTAGACATAATGGAGATAGTGAACGCTATAAATGAAGAAACGGAAAAATTCAAAGGAATGCAGGTCCCGATTAAATTGACCGTGGATACCGAAAGTGGGGACTTCGATATAGAAGTTGGAACCCCTCCGACATCCGGTCTGATTTTAGAAAAAGTAGGGATAGAAAAGGGAAGCGGTGAACCCAATACGAACAAGGTCGCTGATCTGAAGGTAGAAGAAGCGAAAGAAATCGCAGAAATGAAAGATACTGACCTACTAGGTAAAAATCTGAAACAAAAAACTAAAGAGGTAATTGGTTCCTGCGTTTCTATGGGTATTACCGTAGATGACAAAGAACCGAGGGAAGCCCAAAAATTAATCGATGAAGGAGAATACGACTCAGTATTTGAATAGAGACTGTATCAAAGCTTTATCTTCCTAGCTTTTCCTCTCTCTATCAAAACCTCGGCTAGATCTTCTCTCAAAGTAAGAACGTCTTCTTTTTTTAGATCATAGGTGACGTTCATATCTACGAAAGAGGGAACATCTTCAGTTATATGAACAAGTATTTCATCTTGACCTTCCATCTCCGTTGAAAGATGATCCTCTTCAGAAACCAAATTTTCATCTCGGATCTTTTCACGCTGAGATTCTGAAGAGACTTGGTAGCTATCCGTTTTAGTCTCCTCCTCGGTTATCTCCTCGATTTTTTCATCAGATGAAGCTTCCTTCTCTTCGACCTGTGCATTTATTCGTTCTTTCTCTTTTGAGCCTCCCTTTTTGGGTTTCCTTTTATATTCTCCCAAAAAGACTTGATTCTTCAACTCATTTAAAAGCGTGGAAATCTCCTCTAAAAGCTCTATTTCTGCATCGACTAAATTTTCAGCACTCACCGTTTTCCCCATGGATTTATGATAGGCGGCTAAAACTATCTTTTTCTGCCTCTCCTTGAAAAAAAGTTCAGCAATCTTCTGTACTCTCTCGTATTGCTTTTGGATCCTTCTACCACGTTTATCCTTAGCAGGTACTTCTATATCTTCTACTTCGCTTTCTAGTTCTCGTATATAACTTCTCAGCCTTCCGTAAAAGTTATTTGGTAGGTTGCAGGGCAACTTTGCTTCTTTCTCTTTCTCCCACACATCGATTACATCTTCGTAAGTTAAGTCATCGTCAGCCATCGTAAAACCAACTTATTGATGATATTTGTGTTTTTGGAAAGTGTATTTCAAAACACGGCTCCGCACTCAGGACAGCTCTCTGAATCTTTCTTCACTTTACTCCCGCATCTTGAACACACCAATTTAGTTTTTCCCGGCACCTCTGTCTCCAATATCTCTTCACCACATAAAATACATTCAAACTCATCAGGGACAAAACCACTACAGAAAGGACATTCGATCAATTCTTCGACATAACCTTTCTTAATATCTTCTTCAACCATCATTTATCAAAATACTACAAGACTATTAATCCTTTTTGCTCTCTTCTACGAGGCGGACTTCACCCCATTTACCTGCAGATATCTGTATGCCGTAACCTCTATCTTGAACATAGCCGTTTACTACTTTAAGCTTACTACCGATTTCAAATTCATCCTTCACCCTCTCGGTATCTTCATCCCAGAACACCACTTTTATAGTCCCTGTTCCGTCGTCTATCCTGACATTTCTCACCATTCCTCTACCTTTGGCATTTTCAAATTTTCGCAGAGACCCTAGATCTATGATTTCGCCTTCTACGGTGGCTTCTTCCCCGGGTTCTATTTCGGCTATTTCATCTATAACACATTCATTTCTCCCCTCTTCGGCGGCTATCATATGGGCTAGTGTTGCTTCTTCAAAAAGATCGTTATATTTCTTCCTTTTTTCCTCTATTTTATTCTCAAACTCATCGATCGAATAGATATCCGAGACCTTCTCGTACCATTCTTCGATTTCCGCCATAAACCTAGTTGGAAAAGTCCATGATAGATTAAAATCTATCGGTAGAATTGTATATCTCAACTCATCAGATTACCTGAGTAACTAGCAGAT
>JAGXLF010000013.1 GCA_018334835.1 Thermoplasmatota archaeon
CTTCAGCCTCAGGAGGATTCACTGATCCACAGGTCGAACAAATAACCTCTTCTTCGATCTCTCTCTCGATAGGTGGGATTTCTTCCGGCTCTTCCATCTCTTCAAGTTCCTCCTCTTTGGATGGTTTTAGAACTTCTCCGCACACAGAACATTCTTCAGCCTCAGGAGGAAGCATTGATCCACAGTTCGGACAAATCATCTCTTCACCGATCTCTCTCTCAATAGGAGGGAATTCTTCCAGTCCTTCCTCTAACCCTACTATTTCATCAACTTTTAAATGTACTCCTTCAACTTCGGATACCCTCACTCTTGTTCCATTCTCTATTTTTTCATCCGCAGTAGCACTCCATATTTTGCTTCCCTCTATTAATTTTACCTTCCCTGATATGTTCTCTGGTCTGATCTCCTTTATCACATAACCTTCCTTATCTCTCAAAGTTGTTGAACTTGTCGTCGGTGGAGACGGGGAAGAGATTTGTAGGTATAATAAGAATAATATCGGGGATAATAATCCGAGCCCTATAAATATGAGATACAGTTCCATAGTTCTCCTAACTATCCTCAAGTATTTTTATTTTTTCCTCTAAAGATAGGTATATAGACTACTTTTCAGAAATTAGATCGAACGATTTACAGAGGATTTTTAAGATCAAGGGTTTTTACAGAATAATCACCATAATGTAAGCAGAAATCTCTCCGATCAATGTAAACCACTATATATTCTAAAGATTCCAAAACTTATGTAAAAAAGGAAAGTCAAAATACCTACTTTAAGAAAAAGGTAATTGACTTTCTCATCTGTAGCCATAAAGATCCCATACCCGATTGATTTACTAGAGAAGGGTAGTAGCGGGTTTATCTTCCAAGGAGTGCTGTCATATCTCCACCCAGCTATTATGTCACCGAGCAGATGAGAGAAAACACCTCCCGCTATCGCTAACATAATCATTATTCCAACTAATATGCCTGTTATCATTTCAACGTATATTACAGCTAAATAACCAATTATGCTTCCAATAACCGCAGCGAAGATCAAACCAAATCCAACGTTATGAGTCAAAGATCTATGTTCTAGAGGTGTAACTAGATCAGAGTCAGGCAAGGAAGAGAATAGAACTGTGATGATTATAAATCCTAAAGCGATACCTTTTAATCCAAAAGGAATCATCAATAATGAGGAAATCAAAAGTGACAAACCCGCATGGCCTTTCCAGTTCATATTATCATCTGATCTTTTGTACTTCTTTCAAATCCACATTTTATTATAACACCCTCTCAATGTGTTTATTCAGATAAAAACATTTTGATTAGCAAAGCAAATTAATGTAAAGAGATCATTTAAATCTTTATTTAAAAGAGCCTAGAAAAAGAGAATTTATCTGAGTTTCTTTTATATATGGCCTTAACGGTATCTTATGTGTCTGGTAAAACAGGTAATCGATGAGAGGAAATCGAAAAGCACCTATATTCATTAGACTTTACCCAACCAGTCAAAAAATAGGGAGGGAGGATCGGGAGTCCAGGTGAAGGACCTAAACCCGGGCTCCCGACTCATACCCTATTTAATATTATATGGCCGATCAACTATTCTTATGTTTCAAATGTTATCCAGATCTAAAAATTATATTTCTTAAAGAGATGAACGTTTAAAAATAGAAAAAAGGTTTTATAGTCAATGTCCCGATGAACTTTTAGAGAGTTATTGACTAGTTCTATAGGAATCAGAGATTCCAAGTTGCGAGTTCTAATACAGTTCTAGATGAGATCCAATTCTTTCCCGAGTTTTTCGTAGATCCGGAGGATCTCGTTCAGATCGTCCTTGGTCAATCCTGCGTTGATCTGATTCCTTATTCTAGCCTTTCCTTTAGGCACCATAGGGTAGACTATTGCAAGTCCGAAGATACCTTCCTCGTACAATCTATCGGCTAATTTTTGACACTTTTTACTGTCACCTACCATAGCCGGAACAATCGGGGTCTCGCTGAAACCAGTATCGAATCCCATGCTTTCCATCTCACTCTTGAAATATTCGGTAAGATCCCAAAGTTTCTTGACCCTGTCATCTTCCTCTTCGACCACATCTAGAGCTTCTATGTTTATCGCCGCTACGTGAGGTGGGAAAGCGGCACTCAATAACCAGGAACGTGATGTGTTGTACGCATATTTTATCAGTCCCTCAGTTCCTGCCAACATACCGCCGAAGCCGCCGAATGCTTTAGAAAACGTCCCCATCTGGATGTCGATCCTATCTTCGATATCGAACTCTTTTGCTATGCCGTGACCTCCTCCGAGGACACCTTCACCGTGAGCATCATCTACGTAAGTGAGTGCTCCGTATTCATCCGCTAGTTTTTGGATCTCATCCATCTTGGCTATATCGCCATCCATACTGAATACGCCGTCAGTCAGCACTATCTTCTTATCGTAACCTTCTTCTTCTGCTTTTTTCAGACATTCTTCCAACTCTCCCATATCTGAATGGCTGTAGATCATCTTGTCGGCTTTGAACATCCTCTGGGCGATCATTATACCGTCGATGATGCTCCCGTGGTTCAATTCGTCAGAGATCAGGACGTCACCTTTTCCTGCCAGCTGCGGAACCAAACCAGCGTTCACCGCAAACCCGGTCTGATAGGTCATACCTGCCTCGGTATCCTTGAACTCGGCTATCCTGTCCCAAAGTTCCTCGTGTATGTCCATGGTCCCGGCAATAGACCAGTCAGAACCAGCGCCGGCACCGTACTCCCCTATAGCTTCTTTACCGGCTTCTCTAAGCCTAGGATGATTAGCTAGATCGAGATAATTGTTAGAAGCTAACATTATACATTCTTGCCCGTCCACCGTTACGTGGGGCTGTGACGGTCCTTCAAGATTTCTAATGGTCCATGTCAATCCCTCTTCTTTCATTTCCTCGTATTTTTCCATCAAATAATCGGTCTTGTCTGCCATGATATCTATCTCCTTTTCAACCCCCTTAATGATTTAATCAACTTAAATTTTTCTAAGGCTTTCCCCAACCTCCACCACCGGGAGTTTCTATCCTTATCGATCTACCTTCCCGGAGTGATAAAGTTATCTTGCTGTTTATTTCTTCTATATTATCACCATATATCTTCAGATTTAGTCCGGCCGCACCATCCTTTCCTCCTTTCACACCCTTGGGCTGTCTTTTACGTCTTTCAGATTGGATGGACACCTCAGCATCTTCTAAAAGTTTTATCTCCCTTATTATACCGTCACCACCTGGATTTTTACCTTCTCCCCCTGAGCCTTTTCTTAGTTTATATGCTGTTACCCTCAAAGGGTATTCGTTTTCTATAGATTCGATAGGTGTATTTTTGGTATTGGTCATGTGAACATGTACCCCACTTTCTCCTTTTCCTGTTGAGGTGGCTCCAGCACCTCCACCGATTGTCTCGTAATAGGTGAAATCTTCACTTCCAATTATCAGGTTGTTCATGGTTCCCTGACCCTCTGCAGGTACCCTGTCAGGAAGTATTTCAAACAAAGCTCTCAATATCAGTTCCACCACTCTTTGAGAAGTTTCGACGTTTCCAGCCGAGACCGCAGCCGGTGGTTCTGGATTCAAAATAGTTCCTTCGGGTATCTTTACACCTAGAGGTCTATAACAACCGTTGTTGACCGGTACGTCCGCAGGTAAGAGACATCTTAGGACATAATATACTGCGGAATACGTAACGGGTTCGGGAGCGTTGATGTTTCCCTCAACCTGAGAGTCGGTACCTGAAAAGTCAAAATTCATACCGTTATCTTCTATCTCTATCTGAACCTTCAACTTTACCTCCCTTTTCCATTCCATGAAGTCTTCTGAATCTATCACGGTCTCAGGCAATCCTTCTATGATGTTTCTGGTCCTTTTCTCCGAATATTTCATCACTTGGTCTTTGAAGGCGAGATAATCTTCTAGGCCGAATCTTTTCACCGTCTTCTTGAACTCTTCAGCTCCTTTCTCGTTAGCTCCTAACTGGGCCTTTATATCGCCTATCCTTTCTCTCGATGAACGAGAGCTTCGAAGTAGATCGAGCACTTCCTGATTGATGCTTTTATCTTCCACCAAAAGTCTTGGGGTTATTACGATGCCTTCTTCTTCTAAAGTTTTGCTGTCCCCTGGCATCGAACCGGGTGTTTCACCACCTATATCGGAATGATGGGCTCGGTTCACCACGTAACCTAGTAACTCGTCACGAAGGAAAACGGGTTTTATCACAGTTATATCTGGGAGATGGGTTCCTCCTGAATAGGGATCGTTCAAGATCACCTGATCTCCTTTTCTAGGTCGGCAGTTCGAGACCGCACTTTTCAATGCGTTGGGCATGGCTCCGAGATGTACTGGTATATGTTCCGCCTGTGCTATCATCTCTTCCTCTGCAGTGAAGAGTGCGCACGACTCGTCTTTCCTCTCTTTTATATTGGGAGAATAAGCACTTCTTTGGAGAGCGGCCCCCATCTGTTCCGGGATAGCGGTAAAAGCGTGCTTCATCACCTCTAGCTCTGTAGGTTTCAGTTCTCTCATCTTCTAACCTCCATATCTATCACGCCTGTAGGTCTGTTAGTCCATGTCCAACTTGGAGGAACTAGGATGGTGGAGTTTACCCCCTCTATCACGCTCGGTCCTTCGCCTTTTTGAGCTTTAGAAAGATACTTTCTCAGGTAAATTGAGGTCTTTTCTATACCTTCGGAAAAGAGACACATTCTATCTTGGGGATGTTCACCTGAACTCGAACTAAATGGTAGTTCCTCTATCTCTCTCTTTTTTACGATCTCGATATGGACTCTAACGACCTCTATACTCTCTTCCTTATTGGCGTAACCGTATTTTCTCTCATGTTCTTCGTGGAACCTTGACGAAATATCCTTCTCTGAACCAAAATAAGGGATGTTCATATGATAGCTTTGACCCTTGTATCGAAGACCTAAGAGGATCCTTTCTTCGCCTTCCTCTTCTATCCCTGCTCTCATCTCGTCGATGGTTTCTCTGATCCTTTTTTCGTCATTTAAGGAGGTCAGTAAAGTCCTACTGTGGTCATGAACTACATCGCCTGTTACCATGCCTAGTGCTGAAAAAACTCCTGCCATGGGAGGGACGAGAACTCTCTTTATACCGAGCTCTTCAGCTATCGAAGCCGCATGAAGCGGCCCAGCACCTCCGAAGGCGAGTATCGCAAACTCTTCGGGATCTATACCTCTCTCAACGGTGATCCTTTTCATCGTTCTCGACATCTTCGAATTTGCAACTCTGAAGATACCTTTCAGTGTTTCTTCATAGCTCATCTCTAGTTGTCCGGCGAGTCTCTTTATAGATCTTTTAGCTTCATCGTAATCGAGTTCCATCTCACCGCCTAAGAAATAATCAGGATCGATGTAACCCATGAGTAAAAGTGCATCAGTAACAGTCGGTTTTTTCCCACCTCTCCCATAGCAGACGGGACCAGGTCTAGCTCCTGCGCTTTCTGGCCCGACCCTTAAAGCTCCGCCTTCGTCACGTCTAGCGATGCTTCCTCCGCCTGATCCTACAGTCACTATGTCGACCATCTTCGATTGAATAGGAAATTTTTCTATCTCGCCCTGGTCTTTCCAGGATATCTCACCGTTCACCACTGTAGCCATGTCCGCACTGGTCCCGCCCATATCAAAGGTAACTATGTTCGGCATGTCAAGCTTTTGAGCGATGAATGCTCCCCCAGCAACGCCTCCCGCTGGCCCAGAATATAAACAATCTACCGCGTCCACCTTAGAACTCTTCTCAAGACCTCCACCAGACTTCATGATGTACGGCTCCTTTCCGAATATATCTGTAAGAGATGAGAAGTAATCTTCAATGAGAGGGTCTAGATAGGAATCTAATAAAGTTGTCAATCCTCTTTCGTACTCTCTGAATTCGCCCGTCACTCGATGAGAAAGGGAATAGTTTACGTTATACGAGTCTAATATCTCTCCTACCTTTTTCTCCTGTTCTGGATTTTTGTAAGAGTGGAGTAAACAAACGGCTGCAGAGAGATCATTTTTGCTGAGTTCTTCCGCTATTTCCTTCACTTGTTCTTCATTTATCTCTTTGATAACTTGGCCGTTCGGCCCGTTTCTACATGAGATACCGAATATATTTTCTTCTTTTAGTGGGGGTTTTGGCCTGTGTATATCGAGTTCGTACAGTTCGGGCCTGGTCTGCCTCCCTATGAACAGTATATCCTCAAAACCTTCATTGGTCAGAAAGGCTGATTTTACTCCTTTACTCTCTATGAAGGCGTTCGTAGCTACCGTAGTACCGTGAAATACGTCTCCTTTTACTTCGATATCTTTCCATTCTAGAGCTTCCTCTATCGCTATTTCAGGTCGTTCTGGAGTCGAAGGCATCTTGAAATGTTCGATCCCTTCGTCTATGATAACAAAATCGGTGAAGGTGCCGCCAATATCGATAGATGTTGACATGATATGGTAAGTGTAGATATATCAGGTAAATAGTTTTTTAGGAGTCATCGGAGCTAAAAGTTTTTAAGAGCAGTTTTCAATCTCGTATTATGCAGGGAAAAAGCAGAAGTTCTGGGAAAATTGACAAATTGCTCATAACCGGTTTCGATGCCTTCGGTGGAGAATCGGTAAACCCCGCCTCAGAAGTGGTTCTAGAATTAGATGGGTTAGAGATAAACGATTGTCGAATAATAGCTAGAGAAATACCTACGATTTATGGTAAATCTCCTAAGAAAGTCAAAGCCATGATCGATGAAGTAGATCCTGATGGAGTCCTCCACATCGGGCAAGCGAGTGGAACCCACGGGATAAGAGTCGAAAGGATCGCTCTCAATATAAACGACGCCAGGATCGAAGACAACGAAGGAAATCAACCCAAGGATGAAACCATAGTAAAAGACGGTCCCTTAGCTTACAGGATCACTCTACCTACTAAAGAGATCGTCGAGGCGGTAAAAGACGATGGTATACCGGCCTTCCTTTCCTACAGCGCAGGCACCTTCGTATGCAATCATGTTATCTACAATACAGCTCATCATGTGAATAAGAACGATCTCCCGATAGATTATGGATTTATCCACGTTCCTTATCTTCCTGAACAGGCTGTAGATAAGAACTCAAATCCACCGAGTATGTCCAAGGAGACGATAAAACGAGCCCTGATAACAACCATAAAAACGATCACAAAGGATCGGTAAGAGGGCAAAAAATCAAATATCCAACACCATTATGCCTTTGACATGTCAGAGGAGAAGAAGAATACAGTAAGGAAATATGCACTGAGGAACGCCGTTAAATTCGAAGGCGAAGCTACTGTTGGTCCGGTCATGGGTAAAGTGATGGGTGAAAGTGATGAGTTCAGAGAAGATCCGCAGGGAACTAAGGAATTGGTGAACGAAGTCGTTGAGGAGATCAACCAGCTCTCTTTGGAGGAACAGAAAGCAGAGTTGGAAAAACTTATGCCTGAATTCTTCGAGGAGGAGGAAGAAGGAGAGGAAGAAGACAAGCTTCCCGACATCGAAGCTGAAGAGGTCAAGATGAGGATGGCACCCTATCCGTCCGGACCACTCCACATAGGCAACGCGAGGATGGTCCTACTCAACGATGAATACGTGAAAAGGAACGACGGTACTCTGGTACTTTTCTATGACGATACTATAGGATCGGAGACGAAACGACTTCTACCAGAAGCTTATGATATGATAAAGGAAGGGCTGGAATGGTTGAATGTGGAATGGCACGAAACCTACTATAAATCTCAAAGGATGGATATTTACTATAAATACGGGAAAAAGATATTGGAGATGAACGAAGCTTACGTTTGCGAGTGCAGCCAGGAGAGTCTGAGAGAGAAAAGGGAAAGGGGTGAAGTGTGTGAGCATCGAGATCGACCTGGAGAAGAGAACCTCGAACTGTGGGACAGGATGCTCGATGGTGAGATAGAAGAAGGCGATGCTGTCATGAGACTAAAGACAGATATGGAACACCCAGATCCTGCTTTCAGGGACAGAGTGTTGTTCAGGATATCAAAAAATGAGCATCCAAAGGTTGGAAAAAAATATTCTGTTTGGCCCTTGCTCGAATTTTCCTGGGCCGTAGATGATCATCTTTTAGGTATGACTCACATATTGAGAGGAAAAGATCTAGTTATAGAAGACAGGATGGAAGAATACATCTGGGATCTGTTCGGTTGGGAGAAGCCCGAATTCCTTCATTACGGGATGCTGCGTTTAAAAGATATCAATCTGAGCAAGAGTGAATTTCAGAGGAAGATGGCAGAAGGAGAATTCGATAGCTGGGAGGATCTCAGAACATGGTCCCTGCAGTCTCTTAGGAGAAGGGGTATCCAACCAGAAGCGGTCAGAGATTTTATACTCGACTTCGGGATGTCTGAGACAGATATCGAAGTCGCTCCTTCCAAATTATACTCGAAAAACCGCGAGATCATCGATCCCGAGGCGAACAGATACTTCTTCATCCCGGACCCTGTAAAGATAGAATTGATCGGGGATATCAAACCTGATAAAGCAAAGATCGCTAGACATCCCAGCGACCCAGATAGAGGTTATAGAGAACTCCAAGTCGGTAAAGAAGTTTACATACCGAGAAAAGAGTTTGATGAATACCAGGGAGAAGAGATACGTCTGAAGAACTTCTGTAACGTTGAACTTGACGGAAAAGAGGGTAAGATCACTGGATTCGAGAACAAAGATATATTGAAGATACAGTGGCTTCTCGACGGTCTTGACGTAAAAGTGGAAAGACCCGATGCTACATTGGAAAAGGGGATTGGAGAAAAAAATCTTCTCGAAACCGAACCGGGTGACATAGTCCAGTTCGAAAGATATGGTTTCGTCAAGGTACAGGAGAAAGATCCATTCTTGGTGACTTTTGGGCATAGGTAAATGCGACGAAAAAGTAATTTATTACCCCCGATATGAAAATATATGGAACAACACAAGCACTGCAAGATCTGTGCTAAGCCTATACCTTTAGATGAAGATTTTTGTTCTCAAAAATGCAGAGAAGAACATCAAGATATGTTGAGCAGTAGAAAGAAGAAGCAGTACATCTTCTATGCACTGCTCGTAGTCTTTCTGATAGTGTTGTTTTTCACTATCTAAAAAAGGATGTTGGTTCACATGGACAAAAAAATCATCGTCGGAGGGACCTTCGATCATCTTCACCTTGGACACGAAAAGCTGTTGAGGACCGCCCTTAATGAAGGTGAAACGACGATAGGTCTTGTATCAGACAGGATGCTCGAAGAGTGGAAACCCGAGGTCGAGAACTCCTACGAAGAGAGAAAAAAGGAACTGGAGAGATTTCTCTCACCTTTCAGATCTTGGTCCATAGTGAAGATAAATAATCCCTACGAAAAAGCCGTAGAAGGAGATTTTGACGTCCTCGTGGTTTCTTATGAGACCAGGGAAAGAGGGGAGAAGATAAACGAGATGAGGAAAGAGAAAGGAAAAAAACCATTACAGTTGATCGAAGTAGATCCAGTACTGGCTGAAGATCTTCTTCCAATCAGTTCTACAAGGATCAGAGAAGGAGACATAGACGAGCATGGAAAGAGATTGAAACCCGTAAGAGTATTTCTTGGGTCCGAGAATCCTATTAAAAAGGAGAGTGTTAGGGAAGCTTTATCTGAATATTTCGATCTAGAGATGGTTTGCGAGGAAGCTGAAGGCGTAGAAAAACAGCCGTTCAACGAGGATATAATCAGAGGAGCAAAAAAAAGAGCTAAAGTGCCGGAAGGTTTTGATTATGGTGTGGGAGTGGAAAGCGGGATAGTTCAGACAGAAAATCAGGTATTTTCGCTCGAGTATGTAGTCATCAAAGATAGATTCAGGTTCACCTCAACAGGACATGGACCTGGATTCCCTATACCTGAGAGTTGGACTAGCGAACTGAAGAGTGGGATCACTCTGGGAAAAAAGATGAAAGCGATATTTGAAGATCGATCAGAAAAGATAGGTGCTGTAGATCTACTCACGGATGGACAAGTTGAAAGAGAAGATTGTATAAAATCGGCCTGTTTCATGGCCATGATACCCCGTTTGAAGAGCGAACTTTACCGTTGAGTGAAAAGGTCCGCAAAGGGAAATATTTAATAATAAGTCCTAAGTATGCAGAGGATACCTGACATTAATCTTATCTGGAGTGTAATAGCCTATGGCAACAGTATATGATGTTCCTCCGAACAAGCTGATAAAAGAAGTGAGCAAGGAGATCAAGAACATGGACGGGATCAAAGAGCCTGAATGGTCGAAGTTTGTAAAGACAGGCGTCCATAAAGAGAAGGCCCCTGATCAAGCCGACTGGTGGTTTGATAGAGTATCCGCTTTATTTAGAAGCGTTTATGTAGAAGGACCTGTAGGCATTTCAAGGCTAAGGACCAAGTACGGCGGGAAACAAAGAAGAGGACCTAAACCTGAAAAGTTTGTAAAAGGCTCTGGCTCTATAATCCGAGAAGGATTGCAGCAACTGGAAGCTGCAAATCTAGTAGAAAAAACAGATGATGGAAGGGTAGTGACCTCGGAAGGACAGGCCTTTCTGGATGATATAGCTCATGAGATAATGAAAGAGATGGCAAAGGATAATCCTGACCTCTCTAAATATCTTTAAAATCGCTCAGAGGTGTTTCCATGGCTGATGAAGATGAGTTGGAAGAGCTGAAGAAGAAAAAGATGCAGGAATTAAAGGAAAAGCAGGGCTCCGAAGAGGTACAAGAAGAAGCAAAACAGCAGATGGAAGCACAAAAAAAGGCGATGCTCCGAAAGGTGATGACTCCAGATGCGAGAGAAAGGTTAGGGAGAGTACGTATGGCTAGACCTCAACTCGCAGAACAGATCGAGTCTCAAATCATAGCGCTTGCTCAAAGAGGGGGAACGGAAGGAAAGATAGATGACGAAACTCTCAAAAAATTATTAAAAAAACTTAGCGGTCAAAAGAAAGAAATCAATATCAAAAGGAGGTAAAATAGATGTCAAGCAACAAACCAGGTCCGAAAAAACGCAGACTCTTGAAGAAGGGTAAAGAAAACAAGAGAGTTCCAGCATGGGTGATGCAGAGAACCAATAGAAACCATACCGAGAATCCCAAGAGAAGGAACTGGCGCAGACAAGATATAGACGAATGAAAAGAGAACAAGTTGGTGTAAATAATGGTAGATACTGAAGAGAGGATCATGAATATCCCGCTCAGGGAAGCTAAAGAAACCCCTTCCAGCAAGAGAGCGTCAAGAGCGATGAAGCTCATCAGAGAATTCGTTTCTAACAATATGAACGTTCCGAAAGAAGATGTTTGGATAGATTCGAGCACTAATGAAGCTATATGGGAACGTGGAATTAAAAAGCCCCCCTCAAAGATCAAGGTAAAGGCTATAAAATTCGAAGATGGTATTGTGGAAGTCTCTATCCCGAGAGAGTGATCCATGCTGAAAAAATACGCTATCGAGTCTCATCCTTACATAGGCGTTTTTTCCTCAGGCTCTGAAGAGCTAGTGGTGATCCCTCCTGTTGAAGAAGATGTTTTTGAAAAAGCTCTCGACTGCCCTGTGGTCAAGACTACTATAGGCGGGACGAGAGTAAACGGTTCTCTTATGGGAATGAATTCGAAAGGAGCCGTAGTTTCAGACATCATCGAAGATAGAGAGATAGAGAAGCTTTTGGAATACACCACTGTGACGGTCATACCTGATGCACAGAACGCCCTAGGGAACAATATCCTGTTGAACGATCGTGGCGCTTTGATACATCCCGATATCGGAGATGAAGCAAAAGAAGCGATCAATTCTGAGCTGGAAGTTGAAGTGAAAAGAGGCACGATAGCAGGCATCCAGATGGTCGGATCGGTCGGCGTGGCAACGAATAAAGGAGTTCTGTGTCACCCTCACGTAAATGAGGGAGAGATAGAGAAGTTAGAGAAGCTTTTTGGAGTACCGGTGAGCAAGGGCACCGCTAACCACGGTTCTGGATGGATAGGTACCTGTCTGGTCGCCAATACAACGGGTGCTGTTATCGGTAACCGAACTACACCCATCGAGATGGGCAGGATAGAAGAAGGGTTAAGATATCTCGAAGATTAGTATCTTATAGTGAAAAGGCCCATATCTCCGTTTCATCTGGAAGATCAGCTTTTATAAAATCGAGCTCTACTCCGAGTTTGTATGTTTTTTCATCAGGATAGAGAGATAAGAAGGGTTCGATAGTTTTTATATCGAGAGATAGTCCGCCGATCTTGAAATGCATCGGGACCGCGATCTTCGGTTCTATCATCTCAATGGTCTTTTTCGCTTCTTTTGGACCTATGGTGAAATTTCCTCCAATCGGTACGAACAAAAAGTCAACATCACCGATCTCTTTGACTTTTTCTTCATCTAGAAGATGACCCAGATCTCCCATATGACAGAAGGACGTTCCGTCTATCTTGAATTTGAATATCGTGTTCTCCCCTCTCCTCTTTCCTTCGTTTTCGTCATGGTAGGACGCGATACCTTTCAATCCTATATCTCCGAAAGTCCTCTTGCCAGGTTCCCTAACGATCTCGCTGTTCTGCTTATCGACCTCTCTCACCGCGTTATGATCGTAATGATCGTGCGAGACCAGTATAATGTCTCCTTGAACATCCGGCGGATTTATACCGATACTTTTTCCATCGTGGGGATCTGTTACCAGTATTTTATTCTCACCGCCGATCTCAAAACAGGATTGTCCATGCCAACGGATTCTCATATCTATCTCCCTTCATGTAAAGAACATCTATGGATTTAATTTTTTTGCACAACATTTTTCGACAATTCCCCATGTATAAATAGGTGGTCTTTCTAATTTATATTTCGACAGAAACTTATGAGCAAGAAGAAGATAAAGCTAGTGGAATATGACGATTCTTGGGCTAAGAATTTTCGGAGATTAAAAAATATTTATAGAGACTCACTAGGAGATCTGCTGATCGAAGTAGAACATGTCGGTAGTACAGCGATCCCCGGTCTCTGTGCTAAACCTAATCTCGATATAGACCTGGTTATAGGGAGCTATTCTTCTTTCCGGGAAGTAAAGGACGCTCTTTTCGAACTGGGATATGAATATGAAGGTGATTTCGGGATCGAAGGTAGAGAAGCTTTCCGGAGAAAAGACGGAAAAGTCCCCTGGGACGGATCAGAACTTCGAGAACATCCCCATAACCTCTATGTTTGTCCAGAAGATAGCAGAGAGCTGAAGCGACATCTCGCTTTTAGAGATCATCTTCGTGAGAACGAGGAAAGTCGAAAAAGATATGCTGAACTGAAAAGGAGATTAGCTAAGAAATATAGAGATGATAGAGAATCTTACACCGAAGGGAAAACAAAGTTCATCGAGAGAGTTTTGGAAGATATAATGTGAATTCTACTTTCGAATTTAAGAACAGATTTAATTAACAGGTTCTATCTAATCCATCATCATGACACCCGAGTTAGAGATACGTGAACTGGATAAGACAGATAAAGAAGAAGTCGTAGAGATGACTTCAGATATCTGGGACGGGAGAGATTATATACCGGATTATTTCGACCGTTGGATCGAAGACGGCGGATTCATCTGTGGAACAGTAGATGATGAGATCGTTGCGCTAGCCAAGCACACTTGGCACTCAGACGATATACTTTGGCTCGAAGGTCTGAGAGTTCATCCTGACCATAGGGAGAAAGGGTATGGACGATCGATGATCGAAGGACAGGTGGACTACATCGATGAGCATCTAGACTATAGAGTGGCTAGATTTCTGACTTCTGATGATAACACGCCTGTCAAAAAAGTTGTAGAAGATATCGGATTCGGACTTAAGCAGAAATACGATTATGTTAGAATCGACGATGAAGATCTAGAGGAGATGGACCCTCCGTCTGATGATGAGGTTGAAAGGGTTCAGATAGAGAAACAGGCAGATGAAGTCATAGACAAGGTTCTCTCATCTAAAGAACTCGAAGACAATGTCGGCCTTTACATGGAACATTGGACCGCTTATCCGGTGGAGGAGGATCTCATCCAAGATAGGGTGGAAAACGGTCATTGTTACTCTGTCAAAGAAGAAGATACCGGAAAGATCGAGGCATTGATGTTCATGCAGGTCCACGATATATATGAGAGTTTGAGTGTAACATTTGCATGCGGCACTCATGAAGGTATGAAAGAGCTTTTCAGATACGGTCTTAAATACTGTCTCGAAGAAGGATACGAAAGATTAAGATTGAAGAGTGCCTCTGATAATGTTATAGAAGCTGCGAAAGAGGTCGGATTCAGTTATTCAGATCATCACAACTGCACTCTAGTGTACGAATATGATAAAGAATGAGAGAGAATAAGCCAACTCAGATATAGTTCAGGTAGATGTATAATGAAAGGATAAATATCGAGAAGATATACAGGATATAATCATGAAAACCGTGTTCTAATCTGAGTATACTGTTCCTACCCTCGATATCATTGAAATTCCTTGCCTCTAGAGCTTCTGTTAGTTCGTATCCGTACCGTATTATAGCGGCCAAAAAGGGTATCACCATAGGCACCCGGGCTTTTATTTTCTTTATCGGACTTCTCCCGATATTCAAACCACGGGCTAATTGAGCCTCTTCGATCTTTTTGTATCTTCTTTTTATATCAGGTACTAAACGAAGAGTAAGCGAAAATATAAAGGCCAATTTCCAGGGGATTTTCAGCCATACCAGCGTTAACTCGAATTCCTCCGGACCTGTAGTTACGGCGAATAAAGAAGCTGCACTAGCTATCACGAAAAATCGAAGTAGGATCATTATAGAGGTTTCCAGACCACCGTACGTCACTGAGAGAATAAAAATCCTCAGATCAAAACTCCAGATCACGTTTCCTTGGGCGTAAAAGAAAAGATTCAATATAAACAGGAGGGGTATAAGCAATTTTAGAGGTGACATATATGCAAGTAATTCTCTTAATGTTCTTCCTGCGAAAGCAGTGATCAGTATGATCGCTAAAAGAAATAACAGGTAAATAGGTATAGGGATTAAGAGAGATAATACTACAAAAATCAAAGTGAAGAATAACTTTGACCTTGGATCAAACTCATTGAGGAGTGAGTCTTCTTTCAGTCTAGTTCACCTCTTTCTTTAGCTATTTTAAGAGCTTCATTCATATCTTTAGGGATCGTTTGCAATGATCTTTCTTTGGCCCATCTTATTATTTCTGGCATCCGGATCCCGGCCTTTTCAAGGAGATCTTTATCCTTCAATATCTTTCTAGGTTTTCCCTCAGCTAAAACCTTGCCTTCATGCATTACTATAATCTCGTCTGCATAATCCAAAGCGAATTCCGATGAATGTGTTGAGAATATTATTGTTTTATTTATCTTTTTTAAAACTTCACCTATCTTTTCCTCTCCCTTCTTGTGTAGACTATGTGTAGGTTCATCTAAGATGATCACATCGGGATCTCCAGAAAGTACAGATGCTAGAGAGACCAAGCGCTGCTGTCCTGAAGACAGGATAAATGGAAGCTTTTCTTTAAGATGTGAGATATCCAACTGTTCAAGGACCTTTTTGGTCATCTTTTCTTGGTCTAACCCTCTATTTTTAGGGTAAAATCCGATCTCACTCTCTACATCTTTTTCGAAGAACCCCAATTCCGGATCCTCAGGAGAAAAACCGATCTCTTGATCACCAAATTCTATCTTACCTTCAGTTGGTTCAATGAATCTAGCTAATAATCTGAGTAAAGTCGTCTTTCCGGATCCATTTTCACCCATAACCCCAGTGATTTTTTTATCTTTGAAATCAAGATTTACGGATTCAATGGCATATCTCTCCGACCGAGGATATTTGAAATAGAGGTCTTTGGTCTTCATATTCCCTCTCCCTCTAAATGAGCTTTCAACCCCATCTCAAAAGGGACTTTGATTCCATGCTTGACAAGTTCAACATACATCTCTTTAGGGGTGCCTGATCTTTTCAATTTCCCTTCTTTCAGCAGGATCACTTTATCGGCATAATGGTACATATCTCTGATATCGTGCTCGGCGATGATCACCGTTATGTCCTGTTCTTTTAGTTTATGGATGCTCTCAAGAACAAGTTTCTGGTTTCGACGATCAAGAGGCGATAGGGGTTCGTCTAGAAGGATGATATCGGGTTCCGAAACCATGGTAGATAATAGAGCAACCTTTGTTATCTCGCCGTGTGAAAGTTCGTCTATGTTTCTGTCTAGTAGATGGTCAGTCTTCAATATTGAGGAATATCTATCTATCCTCTTTTCCATTTTTTGAACGGAGAGCCCTGCATTCTCTAGCTCGAAGGCAACATCTAATTTGACCTTTCGTCTAACCACCTGTTTTTCTGGTTCTTGGAATACCATACCTATCTTTCCCTCACTCTCTATGTCTCCCTCTAGACTCAAATCATCTCCGAGAAGACCTTTTATTGCTTTTAGAAGTATAGTCTTCCCAGAGCCGGGTTCTCCACATATCAGCGTAGTTTCTCCTCTTTTTATATCTAAATCGATTTCTTTGAGAAGGAGCTTTCCTTCGTGGTCCTTTACCGATAAATCACTTATTTTGATCATATCTCAACTGAGGAATATAAGATTGTAGTAGATGTGAGATGGGTATCGCTATAGCTGCCCCAACACCTGCTTGTAGGAGGTCGATAGGTAGCTCCTGAAACACCGCTGCTGGAAGGCCAAATAAAAACCAAGTAGCTAGAAAATAACCGACTATCATAATGGGCGCACCTAATGCAACAGCCCATGTTTTGCTACCCACACTTTTTCCACTGACTTTTCCAACAACAAATCCCTCTAGACCTTTCACGATCAAAGTTATCGGAGCCCATACCGCATATCCTAAAATCAAATCTGCGGCGGCAGCCCCGATACCTCCAGCTAACCCCCCAACTATCCCTCCAAATAGGAAGGCTGCCGTATAAATCACTATCTCTCCAAAATTCAATACCCCGAAACCAACCGGTATGGTAATGATCATAGTAGCTATAGCTACGGCTGCGGCGAAAACGGAACTGAAGGCTACGACTTTCGCATCCAATATACTTTCCTTTTCCATCATATCTTGATATCCAGCATGACCCAGTGAGATTTAACTTTTTTGAAGTAGAAAACACTATTAAAGTCTCAGGTATTATCAATCATCGATAACATGAAAACTATAGGCCTTCTAGGAGGTATGAGCTGGGAATCTACACTTGAGTATTATAGGATCATCAACGAAAGGATGAAGAGCAAATTGGGAGGGGAGCACTCTGCTGAAGTGGTCATCTACTCTTTCGATTTCTACGACATAGTGAAATTACAAGAAGAAGGCGATTGGAAAAGACTGGAAGATATGATGGTGAAAGCTGGTGAAGGATTGAAGGAAGCGGGTGCTGATTTCTTACTGATATGCGCCAACACAATGAACAAGATGGCCGATAGTGTTGAAGAAAGAGTGGGATTACCGGTGATACACATCGGAGATGCTACCGCGGAAGTCATAAAGAAGAGGGGGATGGATACCGTCGGGCTTGTAGGAACCAGATATGTGATGGAAGGTGAGTTTTACAGGAGAAGGATGAAAGATAGGCACGGTATCGAGGTCCTAGTTCCTGAGCAGGAGAACAGAGAAAAAGTGCACGATATAATCTATAACGAACTCTGTAAAGGGCAGGTTAAAGAAAAATCAAAGGATTCTCTTCTAAAGATGATACAAGAACTAGTTGATAGAGGAGCTGAAGGGATAATCCTTGGCTGTACTGAGATCCCTTTGTATATAACTGAAGAGGATGTAGATATCCCTCTTTTCGATACTACGGCGATACACGCTGAGGCCGCGGTGGACCGCGCTTTTGAAGATGACTGATCTGGGTTGTATTCAAAACGTGAAGGTAATCTAGATAAAAAACCTATGAACCTTCAGAAATAAAGGCTCTAGAAAAAGATTAATAACTGACCTTTATACCTCATAATATATAATCAACCCCGATCAAATTTTGTTGGAGGAGGATCACCCTGGAACTCGATAGGAGGACTTTGTCTGGACTACTGCTGATACTCTTTCTTTTGGCCTCATGGAGCTTAGGGGTCGTGATGAATCTATCTCCTACCTTCGTTGAGACAGACACGGAACCTTTTCTAAGTGACGTCGATCTAACGATTCTGTTATTTTCCTTCATGGTAATCGGAACAGCCGCCTTCCTTATCAGAGCGAGAACATCTGCATCTATAGTGGTCGTGTTTTTTTGGCCTGCCGTGATGTTTGGCATCTATGTTATCGTATTAGTTGGTTTTAGCTGGCCGTTATTCCTGATATTTTTGATGATCGTTATATCAGCTATAGCGATCTGGCAAGGATTAAAAGGCGAAAAAATGTTTCCTCACCTTGCTGCCATTGCTATTATAGGTGCTTTCTTTTTGGTCGTGACGTTTTTAGGAGGGGGTGGAGAGATGATATCCGAAGAGATAGGAGGTAACGGAGAAGGGATCTTCATCCCTTGGGACGATCCTGGCGGTTATATGGAAACTACTTTTGGTAACTTTGGCACTTTACTACTGATCATCTTGGTCGGAGGCATCCTTGCATTTTTACTCGTCCAAAGAGTGATCCCTATGATCAGCTCTTCGACTGAAAGTGAAGAAGACGAAGAAAAATTGGAGGATCAACTCTCCTCTACAGTCGATAGTGCTGTTACTGAACTTCGTGAAGGAAAGGACGTACATTCCACAATCTTACGCTGCTATCAGAAGATGTGTCTGATCCTTGAGGAGGAAGGCGCGAAGAACTTTGATTTCATGACACCAAGGGAGTTTGAAAAACAGGCGATGAGAACCCTAGATGTATCAACTTCAAAGATAACGGAGATAAGAGAGGTGTTCGAATTGGCCAAATACAGCAACTATCGCCTCGGAGATGAAGAGAGAGACAGAGCTTTGAAGTCATTGAAGGAGCTCAGGAAGGAGTTGAGGTGAATATCATGCCAAGATCTACACCTCATACTGAATCGACATTTGACGCTGAAACCCGACAAAGCTCTAAAAAAGAGAAGGTTGGAAACCTACTATATTACATCGTGATGTCTCTTATTGTGGTAGGGGCAATAGGAGGTATCATCCTATTAGGGGGGATGCTTCGATTGACACTAGCCATCTTGATCCTTCTCGTTATCGGTTCCAATTTGGTCTACTGGTCGATGGAGGAAACGAGATATTCAGATATCTGGGAAAGGGATGATGAATTCGATGAGGTGGTGAATCTAAAACTTAAAAAAAATTCTGATCTGGTCAAAAGAGCTTTCAAAGGGATGGAATTGAGCCAGGGATACTTGGAAAAAAAGATAAGAGATCTGTTCCTGGACAAATTGATGGACGATAAGAATCTTTCGCGAGAGGAAACGAGAGAACTTTTGAAAGACTCCGAGAAATTTCGACAGGTCGTAGATGATGAAGTCATATCCGATTTTATATTATCTAAAAGAGAAGAAGACGAACAGTCCTCTATAGAAAGATTAGAAGGGGAGGACTATGGGCAGTGGATTTCTACATTGTTAAAAAGGATCGAAGGATGGGAATAATATGGAAGAGATGAATATAGGTGTAAATATATGAACATCAGACAACAAAGACCCTTCGCATATCTTGTCGCCTTCGTGGTCGCCGGAGTTATACTAGGTAATTTATTCGGTAGCTGGGTATACTTCACCGTTACCATCTTTTCTCTATCGATCCTTGTAATGTCTGTGAGATCACTACCTCCAAAAGAATTCAAAATAGATATAGAAAGAGGATCTGCTGAAGAAGGCAAAGACGTCTATGTAGATGACGAACTCGAGATAACTATAAATATCAAAAATGAAGGGGGCAAAATCCGTTTTTTAGAAATACATGACATCATCCCGGGCTTACTCGAAGTTGTTGAGGGATCCAATCATCAAGTCTTGGAATTGGATGAAGGTGAAGAAAGAGAATTGAATTACAAGATATCATGCCCCATCAATGGAAATTTCGAACTCGGACCCGTCAGTTTGAGATATAGAGACGCCTTAAATCTCTTCTCGAATGAGATGGAAATAGAGGAAGAAATGGAGCTTCGAGTCCTGCCTAGAACTGAAGATATGCAGAAAATAGATCTCGATCCGAGCTATACCAAGCATTGGCTGGGGGAAGTAAAATCAAAAAGTATAGGTGTCGGTAGTGAATTTTTTGCTATACGTGAATATCAGCCTGGTGATGAATTACGAGATATAAACTGGAAAGCTACCGCTAAATACTTCGATCCCCTTACCAATGAATATGAAGGTGAGAGGTCCGGCGACGTTATCCTGATCGTAGATGGGTACGAAGAAGGTATAGTAGGGACCATGGAGAACAACACCATGAGAGCATCTATCGATGTGGCGGCGAGCTTAGCAGAGGTCCTGCTCTCAGCACGACATAGAGTCGGTCTTATCATCTCGGGTGAATACATGAATTGGGTCTATCCAGGAACAGGTCGAAATCATTACCACAAGATAATGTCGAATCTGACAAAATTTGAAAGAGGAGGTACTTGGGGGCTTGAAGGCATCAAATGGCTTTTAGAAGAGTTCTTCCCTAGAAAAAGTATGATCATCTTGGTCTCGCCGCTCACGGTCCCCAGCTACAGTTCCACACTGATCGACCTCTGTATGAAGGAGTACGACGTCGTGTTGATATCTCCCGATCCGCTTAAGATCGAAAAAGAAGTGATGGAAGATGAGGAGTATGAAGAAACGGCTGAAAGATTGTACAGTGCAGAGAGAGAAAGATTATTGGAGAAACTTTGGGATCACGGGACTACGGTAGTGGATTGGGATCCAACTGAGCCGCTTGAGCCGACATTGGAGGAGGTGTTACGATACAGACACAGACGAAGATAGAAATGGAGAGATGGTTTATTTCTTTCTTGGTCCTGTTAGCAGCAATAACGATGAGTCTTTTTTCACCAGCTACTGTTTACCGTAGTTTCCCCCTGATATTTGGACTCGTCTCCGTGATAGGTTACATTTTGAAAAAACTTTTCGTCTTTGATACAGGTATATTTTTTACTATCATCTCTTATCTGTTCGCTAATTCTGGTATATCTCCTTCTGTTTATAACCTGCTCGTGATAATGATGTTCTTCTTCCTTCTCATAGGCATCTGGTTCTATGCAAGGAGCACTTTGTTCATAAGTGGTATAGAAGGAATTAGTTCTGATGAATATGATATCGGGCTATCGATGTTTAGAAGATCTTCCTTAAACGAGATCTTAACTACGATTCTGATGGGCGTTCTTCTCTCCATCCTAGCGTCTTTCATAGTCCTGTACAGTTCTTTAGGGATCACAATGAGTTCATTGACCGAGACCTTACTGATGATCGTACTTTCCGTCTCTGTGTTTTTCATCACATTTTTGGTGATCAAACTATTTTCTTTAGAGAAAATTAAAACGGGTAGGGACTCCTGAAAGTTCATCGTTGACTATTTGAGCCGATCTATTATCCCTTTTCCGGAGACAGAGATCACTTCCGTATCCGCTAAGATATCCCCGCTCCTGGTGGAATAGAAAAGTAAAAGGATAATTTCCAAGAAACCCATCATGAAATTCAATATCGGGACTCTAAGAAGATACTTGGTCGAATTTCTTAAAACGGATTTTTCAAAAGATATTTTGGATCTAGTTCTATCTACAACTTCTAGCCCGAAGACCTTCTTACCTATAGTCTGACCTCCGATCTTTTCTGATTCTAAAACTATGAAATAAGCTAAAAACAATGCACTATATGTAATATGGATCATCAGATCCTGTAGAGAGTTTATGAAGATAAATTGCTTTAAAACAATACCTCCACCACGGAAGGGAGCCAACCCTTCTCCGAGATAAAGAAAAATGTTCTTCACCAAAGTGTCGGATATCAACCCTCTAGTACCTAGTATAAACACTATGCCCTGAAAGATATAGCGGATTATGATCGCATCGATGATATAAGCTAAAACCCTAAAGAAGGGATTCGCCCTTACTCCCGAACCTTTTGATTTTAGACCGAGCGATCTGTATTTCCCCGTTCTACTCATACTCAGAGCGAGAATATTTTAGGCGCTAAAATATTTTTTCCTAGAAACATTCGCCCTTCTTTTTACAGATGATTATCTGCGTGTCTGAATCTTTGGAGAACTCAGAACGATCGAAACTTCCGTATTTCTTTTCTAACTCAAATCCGTTGTACTTCAGCATAGCGTCGATCTCTTTCGGGAAGAGGATCCTCAGGTTCCAGTTTTTAACTACTTCCAATTCACCGTTTATATAGTAATACCAATCCATGTGCAGGATATGAGTAGTAGGATCATAATCCGTTTTCTCGGTTACACGAACCTTTCCGTTCCCGTACGGATCGTCGTACTCGATGACTTCAGCCTCTTCATCAGAAGTCTCTTCTAAAGCATCGATCAATATCTCAAGATCCGGATTGAATATCTCAAATATGAATCTCCCTTCTTGGGAAAGATGTTTATGAATATTTGAAAAAAGAGATTCGTACTCTTCTAACTCGGTGAGACGCAGAATACTATTGAATGGTAATAGGATAGTATTGAACGTTCTATCTAGCGAAAAATCTCTCATGTCGCCTTCGATGAGATCGATATCGACGCCTTTCTTAACCGCCTTTTTCCTAGCTCTCTTCAACATCGACTCTGAGAGATCGAGTCCGATGATATCGACTCCCTCTTCAGCTAACTGGATAGTGAGTCTGCCGGTTCCACAAGCCAATTCCAATGTGGGATCCCCGTATTGCTCTATGCACTTCTGATAAAACTCGATGTCCTCTTCCATCTGATGCATCGCATCGTAATGTTTTCCATCAAGATAGGGAGATTCAATCTCTTCCATGCAGGATCACTCTTCTATCGATGAATAGATTGAAAGACAAATATAATAAATTTGTGAAGATGAAATCCTAACTGGTCGAATCCATCCGGAAATGTAAATCGTTATCGATGTTTATGTCGTTTGCTCCGAGAAAGTCCATATAGCGGGATAACTCCTTTTTTAGCTCTATGCCGAAATCATCTCCTTCGACATCTCTGAAGAGGTGAAGATTTTTTATTTCTAGAACATCATCATCCTTATAGGGCTCGATAAGTCCAACATATTCACCATTATATAATATCGGTAAGCAGTAATATCCGTATTTTCTATCTTCTTTCTTCTTGTATATCTCCCAGACATACTCATGTTCGAAGATGCAGGAGAAGAGTTTTCTATTCCAAAGTAAAGGATCGAGTGGAGCGAGGAAGCGGACGAAAGGGGTATCTAACTCATGTGAATCTTCCCAGAATTTTTTATCATCCACGTGAGCGTACAACTTTCCTCTCCACTCGTCGATCTCGATACTTAAGAGTTTTCCATCATCTTTCAACTCTTCGAGTATTTCAGTGATCTCCGTAACATTGCCTATACTGTTCCACTGAGCAGAAGCCTTTGATGGTGAAACGAGTCTAGACGAACTCACGATCATCTCCGCGATCCTCTTTTTGGTCTCTTCGTCTCCAGTAATATCTTTTTTGAGTATCCTTTCAGGTATCACGTTCTCTGGTAACGAATAGTATTTTCTATTTCCTTTTCGATGTGATATACTTATCTTACCAGATAACCAAAGCCCCCTCAACAATCTATTGGATTTCTTTTTCGTCCTCCAAGTTTCCGTATCGGTCGTTCCCATCTCTTTCAGCTCTAGTGAACTGATAGGTCCGTCTTCTAGGATCTCCATTATATGATCGATTTCTTCCTTATGCTTTTTGAAAAGGGATGAAAACTTGTTTCTCTGCTTCTCCATCCTATTTCTAAAGACAGGGTAGGATTCCATCGGTAGGATAGAAAGCATCTTGCAGTAATACTCGAAGAGTAAATTCTCTTCATAAAGGAGGTCAGAAAGATATTCTGTTCTATAATCTTTTATCCTGCTGAAGAGTGTCAGGTCGTGATTCTTACCCGCGGCATCTATCGGATCGACCTGGATACATGGTATCCTGTTAAAGAGTTCCACGGTATCTTTTTTTCCTTCACCTAATGAATCGAAACCGTGGACTTTAGTCAATACTTTCCTTGCCTTCTCGTGCGTGACTTTCATGTCAATGTAACCCTACCCGAGTATATACCTGTTGTTGATTGGAGACATTCATAGTTAACTTTAAATATAAGTCTAAAAAATCACAAAAAATTTTTTATAGTTTTCTATTCTCTAGAATTCCGGCTGATAAAAGATTCCTCTAAAAATAGACCACTGAAAATTTAAAAGGGGGTTCACCTTTCTGTCTTCGGAAGAAAAATATCCAATGGAGAAGCCTTGGTCAAAATCTATAAAACAAGTTTTAGATCACCATCGGGTTGATAAGGAAAAAGGTCTGAACGAAAAAGAAGTTAAAAACAGAAGAAAAAAGTTCGGCCGAAACAAACTGAAGGAGGCTAAAAAGAAAAGCCGATGGAAGATCCTGGTGGAACAGTTCAAAAGCTTTTTAGTTATACTTCTAGGAGTAGCTGCTATAATATCTCTTCTAATCGAGGAAGTCGTAGAAGGAATTTCTATACTTGCTGTATTAGTTGTAAACGCTATCATAGGATTCGTAACCGAGGCTAGAGCCGTCAGTTCGATGGAAGCTCTGCGTGAGATGACCAGGATAGATACTCATGTCCGGAGAAGGGCAGGGGTAAAAAAGATACCCGCTAAGGATTTGGTCCCGGGAGACATAGTCACGTTACAATCCGGCGATATGGTCCCAGCTGACCTGAGAGTGATCGAGGCATCCAAGCTCCAGGTCGATGAGGCTGCACTCACCGGAGAGTCGATCCCGGTGAGCAAGAGAGCGGATGTGATCGAAAAGAAGGTACCTCTAGCTGAAAGAGAAAACATGCTTTACAAAGGCACATATCTTACCCGAGGGACCGCTGAGGGTGTAGTGGTTTCCACAGGAACCGATACCGAATTGGGTCAGATATCTGCATCTATCGAAGAGGTTGAGGAAGAGACGACACCCTTGGAAAAGAAACTCAATAAGCTAGGTCAAAAGTTGATCCCGCTGTTGATCGTTGTCGCTGGTATCGTAGGTGTTTCAGGTATAATTCGGGGTATGGATCCTTATCTGATGATAGAGACCGCTATAGCACTGGCTATTGCCACCGTACCGGAAGGTCTCCCCATCGTTGCGACTTTAGTTTTGGCGAGAGGAATGCTCAGGATGGCGAAACAGAACGCGCTTCTTAGCAGGTTGTCTTCCGTTGAGACCCTCGGTTCTACGAACATAATCTGTTCAGATAAAACCGGAACGCTCACCGAGAACAGGATGACCGTGAACAGGTACGAGATGGAAGACCGCTCTGTTGAGATAACCGGAACAGGTCTGGATACCGAAGGAGAATTCGTCTGTGAAGGAGAAGAAAAAAATAGACCTGATGACCCAGTTCTGAGAGAATCCCTGAAGGTCGGCGTGCTGTGCAACAACGCTTCTATCAATCATAATAATGGTGAAAAAGAGATAATGGGCGATCCTTTAGAAGTGTCGCTCTTGATAGCCGGGATGAAAGGAGGTTTAGAGAGAGACCAACTTTTGGAACATATGCCCGAGAGTAAGGAGATATCCTTCGATCCAGCGGTGAAGATGATGGCCACCTACCATGAACAGGAGACCGGCGGTTATAAGGTCGCGGTGAAAGGGGCTCCAGAGAGTGTACTGGAAAGGTCGTCCCGGATCATGACCTCAGAAGGTACGGAGGAACTGACTTCTGAGAGGAAGGAAAAATGGATGCAGAAGAACGAGCGGATGGCTGAGGACGGTCTGAGGATTTTAGCGTTGGCCAAGAAAGAAGTTGAGAGTACGGAGGAAGAACCTTACGAGGGTTTGACCTTCTTGGGATTGGTCGGGATGATGGACCCACCTCGAAAAGAGGTCAAACACGCGATCAAAAAGTGTCAGGACGCCGGGATCAGAGTGGTTATGGTGACGGGTGATCATGCAGCGACAGCTAAAAACGTCGGTTACAGCTTGGGTTTGCTGGGATCTGGAGATATCGAGGTGATAGAGGGCAGCGAACTCGAAGATCCAGAGCGACTTGATGATGAACAATTCAAGCGTTTCGTTGATGCCCCCATATTCGCTCGAGTAAATCCGGAGAACAAACTAGATCTGATAGAGATCCATCAAGAGAACGGTTCTATCGTAGCGATGACAGGAGACGGTGTTAACGACGCTCCTGCACTGAAGAAAGCAGACATCGGGATAGCGATGGGTGAGAGAGGAACTCAGGTGGCGAAAGAAGCCGCCGACATGATCCTCCAAGATGATAATTTTTCGACGATAGAGAGGGCTGTAGAAGAGGGTAGGACAATCTTCAATAACATACGAAAGTTCGTCGTTTATCTGATATCTTGCAATATCAGTGAATTATTGGCTATATTGATCGCGTCTATTTTGGGTTTCCCATTACCTCTGCTCCCACTTCAGATATTGTTTTTGAACGTAGTAAACGATGTATTCCCCGCTTTTGCTCTCGGCGCTTGTCGTGGAAGTGAGGATATCATGGACGTCCCTCCGAGAGATCCGCAGGAACCTATACTTACTAGGACGAATTGGTACGAGCTCGGTTTTTATGGTCTAATGATCGCGGTAGCTACCGTCGCGTCCATGGGTCTCGCGGGTGAGATCTTCCCGGTGCAGATGTCTAATTATAAGATAGTGACTATCTCATTTTTGACTTTAGCCTTCGCTCAGCTGTGGCACGTGTTCAACATGCGGGGATTGACTTCTGATATCTTGAAAAACGAGGTCACGAAGAACAAGTATGTGTGGGGCGCTTTAGGTTTATGTACTTTGATCTTGGTCGCTGCTGTGTACCTACCGGGCATCTCTCATGTTCTCAGAACCGAAGATCCCGGTCTTGTCGGTTGGATCTTGGTGATCGGGATGAGCCTGATCCCCTTATTTATAGGCCAGGTAGAGAGAGAGCTAAGAGAAAGATTTAATGGCAAGAATTGATCTTTTTTTCAAGATGGAGCGGCTATAGATGGGGGCATCGGATATACAATGATGTTATCAGTTTCGAGAAAGGCCTTTTTCTCAAGAACAATAAACTCTATGGACCTAGTGATTGGTATAGGTGATAAATAAGCGTGAGTGATCACGACTCGCTCAGGATGACTTGATGTCGATTTTAGTTTGTAAATCGTGATTCTTCCAGGCGAACGTATGAGTTTGTCGAGATCTATCTGATCTCTAATATCGTCTAAATACCATCCTCCATATATGTCTTCTTCCATACGCTCTATCGCATCTTCTTTATCAAAAGTAGGACCTATCTGCTCATCTACAAGATCAATGTGGGCAGGATATATTGTGTTCCCGCTTTTATAGAATCGAGTGCTATGGATAGAAATATCTTGCAAACCATAAAAAGTCACATTGAGAAGCGGCATGGATATCAATATAAAAATCACAAGGAGTATCTGCAGATTCTTCAACTGCTTTTTATTCTCTTTTAGGATAGAATCAAATCCTTCTTTTTCCTCTCCCCAATAAGTTTTGAATACATTAATAAAATCTCTTTTTTGTTTTATTTTTAAGATTATGAAAATAACTGTTCCTGGTATAACCAGATAGTAAATGAAATAAAGCCCTATGAGGGAGAATATCTGTTCCTCCATCATTTTCCCTCCTTACTAAATTGCGACCCAACCTCTATCCTTGGATCTAGAAGGCCGTAGAGAATATCTGCAATATATAACCCTATTATAGAGATGACTACAAGAATAAAAACTATAGCAGAGATCAATCCTTGCTCAAAAACACTGGTTCCATGTGTTAGGTAAGATGTTGAAGATTCAAAAAGAGCTCTTCTTAGGAGGTATCCGATCCCGGGCCATTGAAATACAACCTCGGCTATTAGAAACCCTCCAAAAGATGTGAGGAGGGCTAATATAGTATTAGTCATTATTGGAGGCGCAGCTGTTTTCAGAGTATGGCCATATATGACTCTTCTCTCAGGGATCCCCTTTGACCTCGCGGCCATTATGTAATCATCCTGCAAGATTCTAGAAGCTATATTCCTCGAAGTCCAAAGGGAGGCTCCAAATTTTACTAATATTAGCGTGAACAATGGCAGGGACATTTTAATCAGAAGCTCTTTTATATACCCCAAATATCCGACATCCTTAACGTAAGGGAAAAAGGGACTCGGTCTTGGATACCATCCTAGCATATAAGAAAATATAACTAAGAATATCATCCCGGCCCACCATAAGGGCACAGACGAAGAGGTGGCTGAGACAAGCGTGATGATTTTGTCTAGTTTCGAGCGAGAGAATTGGGCTGCCTTTAAACCGATTAATATGCCGATTAAAGAATATATTGCAGCTCCGCTGGTGAACAACAAAATTGTATAGGGTAAGTAGGCCATTATTACCGCTGAAATTTCTCGCCCCCCTCCTACTGCGTACCTTTCCGATTTTCCAAAATCAAAAGTTACCAGATCTACGGCGCTATAGAATATTCTTTTTATTCTTGGTTCATCAAGGTTATGTTCTTCTTTCAATTCTTGTATCCTTTTTTCTCTATACTCATAGGCATCATTAGGATCATCGAAATCCTTTTGTTCTATTTCGGCAAGTACTCGACTATTGATAGACTCTTCTTTATCTTCCTCTTCGATAGTAACATAAACCGCAGATAGAAGCATAGCTAGGACGAAGATGGTCAAAAGCATATTTAAGGTTCTGATCCCGAAATATTTCCATGATGCAGGCATGTGAATTTGAGGAATGTTAGAAAATATATAAGGTTTCTTATTAGATGACGAAGATATTTTGATTTCTTTTTACCTCGCTATATTGAGTCAAAACCATGAATAGAGCATGATAGCACCGACTATAAAAGACGGTGTGAGACCGATATTTGGTCTGATGATGAGTCGAGACAAGCATGAAGGTAGAAAAGGCACTAAACTTTATTATCTGTTTTCTTATGAGGTTTAGAGGTGATAGAGATGACCGAATTGCTCTACATGGAAGATATCGAAAGCAATTATCTGAGAGAATTCGAAGCGGTGGTCAAAAGATCGGGAGATGACTTCGTAGTGTTGGATAAATCGTTGTTTTATCCCGAGGGAGGAGGACAACCTTCTGATATCGGTGAGATAAGATGGAAGAATAAGAGTTCTGAAGTAGTGAAAGTGGAGAAAAAGGGAGATGTGCTCCATCGTTTGAAAGATGAAGTGCCAGAAGAAGGAACTAAGGTGAAAGGCGAGATAGACTGGAAGAGAAGATATGAACACATGAAACTCCATACAGCCCAGCATCTATTCTCCGCTGCAGTTTACGATAATTATCAGGCTTCTACCGTAGGAAATCAGATATACACCGACTATTCAAGAGTGGATTTTGAACCTTTGGATCTATCCGATGAGGAGTTCGAAGAGATCGAACTGGTGGTCGATGAAAAGATAAAAGAAGGCAGACCCGTCAGGATTTACGAAGAAAAAAGGAGTGCTCTAGAGAAAAAGATAGAAGGAGACAGGGTAAATTTAGATCTGCTCCCAAAATCTATCGATGTTCTTCGAGTCGTAGATATCGACAGTTATGATATCTGCCCATGTGCAGGTACTCACGTGAGAAATACAGAGGAGATCGGCGGCGTGAGGTTGACTGAGGTTGAGAATAAAGGTAAAAACAAACAGCGGATATATTACGAGCTAGTTTGAAAAGTTTGGATAGAGGTCTGAGGAGAAGTTTTAGAGAGGGGTGAGCAAGAACCCTACGGGCTTTCAGCCCGTAGATGAACTGCTTTGATTCCACTTTCACTCACCCCTCCAGCACAATTATAAATAACTTTAACCTTTTGTATAGATGCTTTCCAAGAACAGGTATATCCTGTTTGAGGATAAGTCCTGTTTCGTTGGTGCCTTACATCAAGTCAAGAAGCGCAGGAAACGAAGTTTCCATCTTTCCTTCGGAAATCAGAGATTTCCTGCAGAACAGGCGGGAGTTGGCCCTGAAAAGACAGGGTGTAAAGTTGACCCAACTCTCCCGTGAGGGACATCTTCTGTCCGAGAGGACTGAAGATGGAACAGCAGATGATATGGTTGCTAACCCACTAAGCCGTGCTTATGGTAAAAGACCATTGAGTGCTGAACTTCGTAATCCGCAGAAAGACTTAGTCTTTCGAAGGAAAGA
>JAGXLF010000066.1 GCA_018334835.1 Thermoplasmatota archaeon
ATTAAGAGAAGAGCGGAAAACACAGCCCGGGAGAGCGACATAGTGACGGAAGAAGGTACGCTGATAAGAGGCGTGATAGAGGCCGAAAATGCTGAGGAATTGTATGAAGATCTAAGGGAAAAATATGATATCGATAGAAAGTTAATTTGGTACGATGAGTACAAGAATAGAGTGTTGTGTTCTCTAGCTCTCTTAGAAGAGATATGCCCGATGGTAGAAGGTGACTGTTACGGCGTGGAGGAGTATCCTACTTCCGACGGACTTGAAGTCGAAAGATGGCCTTTGGAGTAAATACAAATCTTTTTTATGGGACCGGGATGTTTGATTGAATATGGATGAGAAGGAAATAGAGAAGCGGTGGGACGATTTATTGGACTGGTATGAGGAGAACGACATAAAGAGAGCCCTAGTCGCCTTTTCAGGCGGTAAAGACAGTACACTTGTATTAGATTCAGCGGTTGAAGCAGTTGAAGATGTCAAAGCTTTCATAATAGACGATGTTATGTATCCGGATTGGGAGATCGAGGAAGCGATTTCTCGAGCGGAGGAAATAGGTTCTGAATACGAGTTGGTCGAAACTTCGAAACTATCAAATGAAGAACTGAAACAGAACACTCGTGAGCGATGTTATCACTGCAAAAAAGAGCTTTTCAATTCTATAGATGAGGAGGGGACAGTATTGGAAGGAACCAACGCGAGCGAAGCTCAGGGACACAGGCCCGGATTGAAAGCGGTAGAGAAGTACGGACACGCTCCTCTCCTGGAAATCGGGATGAAAGAAGACGAGATCAGAGAGATATTGAGATGGAGAGGTAGAGATGTTTGGGACCGTCCTTCTTTCGCCTGTTTAGCTAGTAGATTTCCAGCAGGTACTGAGTTAACCAAAAATCGTTTAAGAAAAGTGGAGAGGATCGAAGATGAGATTTTCGGACTTGGAGTGCGTCAACTTCGTGTTCGAGATTTTGGAGAAACTGCTCGAATCGAGGTCTGGCCAGAAGATATGGAAAAGATAATAGCGAATAGAGAAAAGATAGTGAGATGGTTAAAGGACGAAGGATATGAGAAAGTATTTTTAGACCTAGAAGGTTATAGGACAGGCTCAATTTCACAGTGATAGATATGGATGATTTGGATAAATTGTTAGAGAAGTATAAAGCTTCAGAGTTGAGTAAAGAAGAGTTGAAAAAAGTGATTCTAGATTTGCCATATACTGATTTTGGAGATACTAAAGTCGATACGTTCAGAGAGTTGAGAAAAGGATTACCTGAAGCGGTTTTCTGTCCCGGCAAGTCTGAAGAGCAGTTGAAGAACATAGCGAGTGAAGGTGATAGATTTTTTACTAGAGCGAGTGAGGATGATTATGAAATAGTGAAGTCAGTGAGAGAAGATGCTGAGTATCACGAGAAGGCGAGAATAATCGTTGTGGGAGATGTGACTCAAACAGTCAAGGGAAAAGTGGTCGTTGTGACAGGTGGTTCGACAGACGTTCCTGTTGCTGAAGAGGCGGCAATCCCCCTTGAAGAGATGGGTTTTGAGGTCGAGAGATTGTACGATGTTGGTGTAGCAGGAATACACCGTCTTTTGCCTCATGTTGAGGTTCTAAGAGAAACTGATGCTGTGATAGTTGCGGCTGGAATGGACGGAACTTTACCCGGTATCGTTGCAGGTCTGATAGGTACTCCCGTGATAGGCATTCCAACAAGCGTGGGTTACGGCGTCGCGAGGGAAGGCAGGTCCGCATTGGAAACCATGCTCAACAGCTGCGCTACTGGGTTAGCTGTAGTGAATATAGATAATGGTTATGGAGCTGCGGCTTTTGTCCATCATATGCTGAAGGATTGATAATATGAGAAAGATAGCTTACCTAGATCTTTCGTCAGGTATAAGCGGAGACATGCTGCTTGCGGGTTTGATGGATCTAGGTGCAGATGTAAAAGTTTTGAATAACGTGATCGAGGAATTAGAACTGAGCGATCTTCACGTGGAGATAAGGGATGAAGAGCGTGGTTTCTCTGGAAAAAATCTGAAGATCAGGCACAAAGATCAACCTCATAGGAAAGTTGTTGAAATAATCGAGAAAATAGAGAATTCTGACCTTGGAGAAAAAGTAAAGGAGAAAAGTGTTGAAGCTTTTCGATTATTAGGGGGAGTTGAAAGCGAGATACATGGAGTTCCCTTCGAAGAACTCGAACTCCACGAGGTTGGTATGGTCGATTCGATAATCGATGTAGTTGGAAGCGTTGCGTTGGTTGATGATCTGAAGATAGATGAGATTTACGCCTCAACAGTTCATTTTGGAAGTGGCCACACTGAATGTACACATGGCAAGATACCCGTCCCGGTGCCTGCTACGGAAAAGTTGCTTGAGGACTGGAACGTAAAATTCACAGGAAGAGAGGGAGAATTAGTAACTCCTACGGGAGCGGTGATGTTGAACGTATTGGCTGAACAGTCTTTATCTCCCGACATGGAACTCGATAGTCTTGGTGTTGGATTTGGCGATAGGGAAATGGAGGTACCTAACGCGCTTAGAATCTTTTTGGGTTTTCAAAAAAATTTAGATGAAAATTTAGACGTTCTAACTTTTTACGTAGATGACATGTCCCCCGAATTGCTCGAATACGGTCTTGAGAAGATCAGGGAGAGAGCTTTGGAGGTCTATACTCTCATGGCTTCCGGTAAGAAAGGCAGAGAGGGTTGGGAAATTAAAGTGTTGTCGAAAAAGAGTCAAACCAAAGAAGTGATAGACAATATATTTGAAGAGACCTCTACACTAGGTCTTCGAATTGAAGAAGGCAGAAGGCTAGTTCTAGATAGAAGGATAGAAGGAGTGGAGACCGAGTGGGGAACAGCTAAGGTAAAAGTTTCAAGCAGAGGAATATCTCCAGAGTACGAGAGCTGTAAAGAGATTGCGGAAAGGGAAGGTATTTCGATAATGAGAGTTTACGACACAGTGAAAGAAAATTACGAAAAAGAAAAATAACAGCAGAATGGTGTTGTGGATACAGAAAGCCCGATTGTTGTAGTCTGGATATCATGAAGGCTTGCGGAGCCTTCAACCGGGGTTCGAATCCCCGATCGGGCATGACTTTACGGATTTGAAAAAAGGCTCATTTTTTCTCTATCTCATCCAAGTTCTTCTAGTTTTCGACTTTGGCTGATTCATGAATCTTGAGTTTTTTTGGCTTTCTCCTGTTCGGTTTCATGTGTCTCTTTTTTCTTGAATTAATTCATCTATTTTGTAGATACCACTCAGTCTAGAGTTTTCACATATATATCCTCGATGATTTCCTCTTCAAGCGCCAAATCGGTTTCGCCGGTCTTTATAACGTATACCGGTTTTTTCTGGTGCAGTTGGACTTCAGAGCCGGGACCTATATCATATGAAAGAAGCTTGTGCAGCCTAGGATGATCTTTTGTGTGTATATAAGCTATCTCTGCACTTTCACCCACTTGAAGATCGGTTAGAGGTATTATAGCTGGTTCAATAGTTTTCTTACCACTACTGCAGCATTTCCCTTTCGGGATGGGCATGCCGTGAGGGCATTCTTTCGGATGGCCGAGAAGGGTGCATATACTGTCCGTTACTTCCTCATCCAAAAGATGCTCGAACTCACATGCGGGTCTCTCTACATCTTCTTTACCCATGTCAAGAAAATCCACCATCAATCTTTCAGCCAATCTGTGTCTCCTGACGATCACTCTAGCTGCGCCTTTGCCCTTATTGGTGAGTTTGATATCGGTGTCTTCGACCTCCGCAAGACCTCTTTTCTTTAATATAGCTAAAACTCTCTGTGTAACCTTTTCCCTATATCCGTGCCTAAATCTCCTTCGATGTTCGGAGAATCCTTCCTCCTTATTCGTCAGTTTTTTCTTAAAACTTTCCCTGTCTCTTTTACCCTCTTCTTCCAGTGTCCAGAGTATCTCTAAAGCCTCGTCTACTTCGATCTGCGTGATCTCGTCACTCATCTTTCATCAACTCCTGGCATGAATTCGTAACCGCAGTTAGGACATCTAGTCATACTACAACTTCCACCAATAGGACATGACTTACATACTGAAGTCTCTCCCTTATCGAATTCCTTTCCACAGAGAGGACACTTATGGACTTTCTTTTTTTCGCTCATAACAGACCTCCAAATAGATTAATCAAATGGTTCACTATCCCCGCAACAAAGAAGGCGAACGGGATTATAAATCCTATTATCGCCATGGCGGTCTTAATACCCCTTTCTTTGATAATCACTAGCATGTTAGCCACACATGGAACGAAAAGCGTGATCGCTACAACCGCTACTAACATCTGAACATTCGTCATTCTAACACTGATATCTAAAAGACCGGCGGCACCGAAATCTCTCCTTAAGAAACCGAGTATGAACGCGATCGATGCCTCCGCCGGAAGACCCAGCCACGTAACGACTAGGGGCTCAAGAGCTTTTATAAGGAAATCAAGAACACCCGTTATCTTGCCCACACTGATCAAAAATGTACCCAAGATGAACAGTGGAACCAACTCTTTGAAGAACATAACCACTCGATAATACGTCTTTTTTAACACGTTATCCCATTTCGGAACCCTCAATGGAGGAAGTTCTATTATGAAATCTCCTCTTTTTCCCGGCAGTATTTTCGATGCAGACCAGGCGACGAACAAAAGTTGTGAAGAAACTATACCAGCCCAGACGAAGAAGAAATAAAAGGGTAGTGTAGCCATTATCGCGAAGAGTACTCCCAACTGTGCCGAACACGGTATACCTAGAGCTAACATCGTAGTGCCAATGATACGTTCTTTTTTGGTATCTAATACTCTAGTGGTTAAAGTCGCCATCGTATCGCATCCGAACCCTAGTACCATAGGTAAGACCGCCTTACCGTTGAGACCGACCTTTCTCAAACCTCTATCGGCCATAGCCGCGAGTCTTGGAATATAACCTACATCTTCTAGAAGAGAGAAAGCTAGAAAGAATGTTGTGATTATAGGTAGTATAAGAGCTATAGCCCAAGTTACACCTACTGTGATAACCCCGTACTCTCCCACTAATATGGTAGAGACGAAATTTTCACCTATTGAAGAGTAGACCAAGTCCTCAATGTAGGGATTGATATATTCACCGAATATAATTCCCTCTAAGAAATCGACTATCACCTGCGCCCCAATATATCCCACGAACTGATACAGGAGAAAAATGACTCCAAAAAAGATTGGGATCCCGGTCCATGGATCCATCGTCAAGTCGTTTATCTTTTTTTTCAGCGTCGTCCTTTCAATTTCTTTTTTACTTACGAATTTGGAAAATATATTCTCCGCTTTCTCTCTGATAGATAAAGTTATTAGATAACTCAGATCCTGACTGAACGTCTTGTACAGTCTACCCAGAACGTCTTCCGCTATCTCCCTTTCCTCACTACCCATCTTCTCCTCAATGAATTCTTTCATCTCATTCGGAGCAGCTAAAAACAGCAGTGCAGTCCCTCTACTGCCGAATAAATCCTTTAGTTCATCGATCGCATCCTCTATCTCATCTGGGTAGTCTGGTTTTATATCTGGAACTCTTGCTTTATTTATACCCCTTTTCAGAGCTGATGTTCCCCTACGTTCCGGAGCAACCGTCGGGAATATAGGAATATTTAACTCTTCTTTTAGTCCGTCTATATCGATATCAACCAGACGTGCCTTCGCCTCGTCCATCATGTTGAGGTCCAAAACCATGGGAATATCAAATTCTGCTATCTGGAGTAAAAGCATCATACTCCTTTTCAGGTTCTTAGCGTCAGCCACCTGGATCACCTGGTTCGGTTCGGTCCCGAGTAATATGTCTCTAGTCACTTTCTCGTCCTCAGAGACCGGGGTTAAAGACTCCGCACCAGGCGTGTCGATGATGGTTTCTCTTTTTGTTCCAATCTTGGTTTTCCCTTTGCTGACTTCTACAGTAGTTCCAGGGTAGTTAGAAACATCTCTGTACTTCCCGGTGAGACTCGAAAAAATCACCGATTTCCCGACGTTTGGATTCCCAATCAGAACGGAGACGTCTTCGTCCTCTTCTATACCTAGAGCTTCCCTAGCGTACCTAATCTTCATCACCTACTATTCTCTAGCGGTTTTACCGCTATCCATCTTCTCCAGATCAAAAATGTTGCGGCAAACATCTTCGGTTTCTCTTCCACCGTATCTTTGTTCATTAATTCATCAACATAACGCATTTATTAAAAGTTTTGGTATACCTAAAAATTAATACCGAACTCGGATCTATTAAAAAGTACTTAGATTTTGTTCAATTGAAGATTACAAAATCGTTGATACCAAGCGTTTCGCTACTTGTCTTATAGGTATGGAGGAGAACTTGTTACACAATTTAGAAAGGAAAGAGAAAAGAAAGATGATGGACTTCACAACCACATCTCATTTTTTCTCTATCTCATTCAAGTTCTTCTTGTTTTCGACTTTAGCAGATTCATGAACCTTGAGTTCTTTAGCTTTAACATTCTCGATCTTACACCCTCTTCCGATTATCACTTTATTGCCCGTGACGTTTTCAGCCTTGGTGTTCTTCAAGCTGATATCGTTTCCTCTGATGCTTTCAACTTCGAGGGAGCCGGATTTTCCGAAACCGAAAGAGAATAATCTAGAACCACTGCTCTCCACAACTATGTCGCCTCCCTTGATCTTGTTTACCTTACTCTTTCCCGAGGTAGTTAACATGATCTCTTCACCTGTAAGAATACCCTCAATCTTTACGACACCGCTGGCATCCATTGTTGTACAATTCACATCACCTTTAACACTGAAAGAGCCAGAAGAATCGATAAATTTTACATCTAAGACATCCCCAAATTTTGAAGAGCCGTTCAAGTCGAGTTTCTTTCCTTCACTTTTTCCATTCACTTTCAAAGATCCGCTAGAATCTAACTTTTCGAAAAAAGCGTTTCCGTTAATCTTCGTCGCTCCAGAAACATCCGCATCATCCGCTCTCAGGTCGCCATTGATCTTGGAGGCTCCTGCAGCCCTAAATATCTCGCAGTTGCAGCCATCTATCTTCGAGGCGCCTGAGAGGCTAACACGCTCCGTTTTTTCTACACCTTTTTTCTCTTCAGCTGTCTCTTCAACCTGCTCGCTCATCTTCTCGCTCATCTCCTCGCTCAGTTCAACCTCTTCATCCTTTTCATACCTAGACACAATTTCATTGTAGAGCTCTTCAGATATCTCGCCTTTAGCTAATCTTTCATCCAATTTCTTTATCATCTTTTCTTCTTCATCCATATTTTCCACCTTTCTAGATATGTCAATACAGGATTAGTATTTATATGTTTCTTGAATATAATTTTAGATAAATTGAAGTTTTTATTGGTTAAATTCAACTATAGAGTTGAAAAAGCTAAATAACTCTTATTCGATGGATTACTTGATGAAAGACTTTACCAAGGAAATGATCGGTATCTTCTCTTCCGAGACCCGGTGTAAGATATTAGAGATGCTTTGGGAGGGATACGATCATCCCGACGACCTTGCTGAAGAACTCGATCTTACAAGGCAGGCCGTCGATAAACATCTAGTCGAGCTCCATGATTGGGGCATGGTTGAAAGAAATGCTGTTTTCCCACCGGAAGGAAGACCGAAGATCATATACGAATTGACTAAGGCGGGTAAACGATTGATGAACACATTAGATAATCTTGCAGAAAGGTATAGGGAAACGATGTTGGAAAGAGCTGAAGAGGAGATAGAACAGTTAGATATGAAACTTGCATCCGGAGAACTTTCAGAAAAAATTTACAAGAAGAAGGTGAAGGAGATCAAGGAGAGATGGAATTATTCGGAGTTGAAGAGTGGAGAAGTTTGAGTTATAGAATCGTTCTTTTTTGATATTTGTCTTTTGTGAGCCAATGGCCTTTTTCAACTTCTCTGTTGAAGTTCTCTACGACCAACTTGCACTTATCTATTTTTATTTTCAAGATTAATATATATAGGAGGCTCTCTTTACCTCTATTAGTGAGAAAGATGAAAGAAAAGAAAAAATTCCAAGGGAAAAGGGCTAGATATCCGAGCTATGAATATGCAAACTTGATTTCGGTGTTAACCGGAAGAAAATAGTGATCTAGGCAAAAATCGTTTACTCTTTTTTTCTTTCCATTTTTTGTAACTTTTTTCGATATTGTTTCACCTGATCTATCCTTCCTCATACACATACAAAAATTATAAAAATGCCGAAAATCACTAAAAATTCTACACGCTCTAAGAAC
>JAGXLF010000014.1 GCA_018334835.1 Thermoplasmatota archaeon
GGAATCCCTACGAATCTTCTGATTTCTTTACTTGATCAAGAGTCATCCCTTCGCCTTTTTTACCTGTTTTTTCCTTTTTCGATCACTTCCAATGTCTCTTCAGAAAGTTTTTTTCTTCGTACCTTATGTGTCGCAATGCATCTCTCACTAGTTCACCTTTATTCATGTAGTATGGATGAGACTCTAGGAGCTTATTGATCTCTTCATCCATCTCGTTGGGAGTTTTAACATTTAATGAAGTCATAATCACACTATATACTAAGCCCTCAACATTAAAGTTCTACTTATAAAACAAAAAAAAATATCTGTTTTATCGATAGAACGAATAACTATATATAATGTTCTAACAGTAAAACAACATATGCGAACAGAAGATAAACTGAAGAATATACTCAGGGACTGGAAGGAATTCGAGCTTCCAGAGCATGTTAAGAGAGAATTTGATAAAATCTTTCTTGAAAACGATAAGATCCTGACCATCATAGGCCCTAGGAGGGCTGGAAAAACCTATCTCTGCTATCAATTGATAGAATGGTTGAAGGATGAAGTCCCTGAAGACAATATCCTGTACATCAACTTCGAGGACGAGAGACTGCATCCACTCGAGGGAGATGAATTGACCAAACTGTTAGATATATATTACGAGCTCTTTAGTCCTGAAGAAGGTAAAAAATATTTCTTTTTAGACGAGATACAGGAGATGGAACATTGGGAGAAGTGGTGCAGAAGGATAGATGAGCAGGAAAAAGACATAAAACTCATACTAACTGGATCCACGTCGAAACTATTATCAAAAGAATTATCCACCAGCCTGAGGGGCAGAACGCTGAACTGGAAGGTCTTTCCATTTTCATTCAAAGAGTTCCTTAAGACTAAAGACATAGATATAGATTATGAAGACAGAAACATATTCTATTCCACAAAAAAAAGATCTAGGATGAAAGCCCTTTTCAACGAGTACTTGAGAGATGGTGGTTTTCCAGAGATAGTTTTAGAGGAAGAAGAGATGCTCAAGAAAAAGACACTTCAAGAATATTTTTCGACCATATATTACAAGGACATAATAGAGAGGTTCAACGTCGGTAATATACCGGCCTTGGAAGACTTTCTCAAGATGAGGCTCGATAATTTTACTGGCCAGATGACCCTTACTCAATCCAGGAACAATCTAAAATCTATTGGTCACAGTGTGGGTAAGGCCACTTTGAAGAAGTATTTAAATCACGCTGAGGAGGTCTTTTTCCTCTTCAAACTGGAGGCATATTCTACGAGTAGGAAGAAGAGGAGCCGAAATCCCAGAAAGATCTATGCTATAGACACGGGGCTCGTGAACGCGGTACGCTTCGATTTCTCTGAAGAATACGGCCCAGCGCTGGAAAATATCGTTTTTATAGAGTTGAAGAGGAGAGAAAAGGATGTGTATTATCATAAAAACGAGGATGAGTGTGATTTTATAATAAAAGAGGGTAGGGATATCAAATCGGCCATCCAGGTGACGAAAACTCTAGAAGGTACTAGAGAACGAGAGCTTCAGGGTTTGGAGGATGCTATGGAAGAATACGATCTAGAGGAGGGTCTAGTCCTGACGGAGAATGAAAAGGATGATTTAGTTCTAGATGGAAAAGAAATATATGTTTTACCGGTTTGGCTCTGGCTTCTGAGCCATGATTGATGTATCCAATAATTCTCAAGACTGAAACCACAAGGATGAATAGATCGCACGATCTCGTTCGAATGATCCAACAACCTAGAGCAGTACATGAGATGGGATATAGACTTCGAGGATGGACGAGGTGAAATAATTAAAATCAGACCGCATTGGGATCTCATTCCCACCATCCACCTGACGCTGTTCATATCACGAGCGTCCGTGACCGAGTGAGAATAGGAACTTGTTCCTATGTAATCCAATCTACGTCAGTTGCCTCCTCTATCCGGAACGCTAGTGAGGATGTAAGGATGCAATTCTGCACATCCAGACATAAAAAAAATCCTCATCAAGTCATCTAAATATCTTGTACGAACAGCGTCTGTTTTCACGTAAAAAATTACGAACGACGTGTGGGATTACATCCCTCCGTCCTCGTTATCTACTGGAAAGCTTTTTGCTTTCCATCGATCTTGGGAAAATTTTGATTTTCCCAGACACACTGCATTACAGAGACAAAACGATAGAAGACAGTCTCTGGATGCGTTTCAAAGGTACTACACTCAGAAAGATTAGAGATTTCTTTGAATGGTTAATCGATATACGTCCTTCTCATGAAACTATACGAGAATGGATAAACGAAATAGGTCGGAAATACAAGAAAAATAGGACAAAAACAAGCGGTTCTGGGATATATAGCTATGATGAACAATATCTGTATATTGGCGGGAAAAAACATTATAGGCTTTGTCTGAAAGATGTGGTAACTGGAAAAACAGTCAATGAAAGAATCGTTTAAGACCTATCTAAACAAAATATCAAAAGTTTTATCATCGACTCTTTAGAAAATAAAGAGGTCTCAGCTATCGTTACCGATGGAGACCCTCAGTACGATGGTATTTTGAAAGAAGTTGCTAGGAAATTTGGTATCGATAAAATATTACATCAACTCTGTACGTTTCACGCATTGAAAAATCTATCAAAAGCTATCAGCAAATCTGTTAAAACTATCAAAAATAGAGAACTTGGATTACCTACTGATTATACTGATCTCAAAAATTCTATCAGACTTGTTTTCAATCTGGATAATGAAAAGATGAAAGAAAAATATCTGAACAGATTGCCGGATGGACATCAAAAAAGATTTTCAGAGATCATACAGAATGAAAATAAATCTCTAAAACAAAAAGCTAGGACGATCTTTGAATATTTCAGTCAACGGCACTATCATAAGCATATCTCTCATCAGATCAAGTGGATAGATAGAAATTGGGATAAATTTACCAACTTCTATGAAGCTTCAGATGTACCAAAAACCAATAATGCTGTTGAACAGCATTTCTCAAATACTAATCCAGAATTGGTCAAAAGAAGCTTCAAAAACAAAGATAGCCTGGAAAATCATCTCTTCGCAATCGCTTCTTATCATAATAAGAACTTATCACTAAAAACTTGACAGGCTCCTAGAAAGTGAAAAATTATATAGTTATGCATTATTTTGTACAATCATGTGGGAAATTAAAGAGCATTTCAAGGATTATTCAGCTCAGCAGAGGACAGCTAAGTTCCTTTTGGAAACGGGTTTGAATGTTAAAGATGGTGAGATATACTGCAACGGTGTGAAGATGTCTCCCTCTCGGATAGGCCGTGTTTTGGACGTTGATAGAAGAACGGTTGGAGCGACTGTCGATACGATCGAAAATTCCGATGAACTATCAAAGATCTTCTCTAAACTCAGGGCAACCGCTTTCTATAAGGAAATAGCTAAAGAGATAGACGCGGGATTGATCGAGATAATACCTGATGATCCACATACGGTCGGTATACTTGCAGGGGTCGCAACAAAAATTTCTGAGATGGATATAAGCATAAGACAGTGTATAACTGAAGATCCAGAATTCACAGAAGAGGCGAAGCTATACGTTATTACTGAATCACCAGTCCCTGGAGACTTAGTCGATGATATCAAAAATGTGGAAGGAGTAGAAAGTGTCGTGATCCATTAATGTACAAATTTGTACGCATAAGTATTATATAATACATCCTTTTAATCTATCCCATGCAGCAAACAGAAAGGGATTTAGTTTGGCGTTATTAGGATTTTAGAATCACCTACAGAAGCTGCAAATCTTTTCTTTTTGGAGTTGAGTATGATGATCGAAGAGACTATTGTAGATTTGAAGAGGGAAAAAATATGAAAAGAGACCGCTACGAACTGTCTAAAGAAGAGATGCCGGATAGGTGGTACAATATACTACCTGACCTTCCTAATCCTCTACCACCGCCTAAGGATCCTGAATCAGGTCCTTCTCGTATGGATAGGCTACCTGACGTGTTCAGCAAAGGAGTACTCGAACATGAGATGTGTAAAGAGAGGTACGTAGAGATCCCCAAAGAAGTGAGAGAACTGTATCTACAGTCCGGTAGGCCCCGACCGTTGATAAGAGCTAGAGGATTAGAAAAAAAGTTGAACACCCCCGCAAAACTATACTACAAATCCGAGTTCTATAGCCCTACTGGAAGTCACAAGGTGAATACGGCTATACCACAAGCCTATTTCGCAAAACAGCAGGGTATAGAAAGGATGACAACGGAAACTGGTGCAGGACAATGGGGAACAGCTCTAGCCTATGCGTGTTCACTCGTGGGGATAGACCTAACGGTATATTGGGTAAGAGCCGCATCGTCTTGGAAACTCGGTCGCAGAAACTTCATGCAGTTGTACGGCGCGGAAGTACACGATTCACCTAGTCCCCATACAGACATCGGAAAGAAGATGTTAGAAGACGACCCGGAGCATGAAGGGTCTCTAAATATAGCCATCTCAGAAGCTTTAGAAGATGCAGCCTCCAACGATAATACTGTTTACGGTCTGGGTTCTGTCCTCAACCATGTTCTACTCCATCAGACCGTTATCGGCCTAGAAACAAAGAAACAATTCGAAGTCGCGGAAGAATATCCAGATACAGTGATATCGTGCCTAGGCGGTGGAAGCAATTTTGGAGGCTTAGCCATCCCCTTCGCAGCGGATAGAATAAAAAACGGACATGATACTAAATTCATAGCCGCACAGAGTCAGGCTGCTCCGAATTTGGAAGGGACATATGAATACGATTTTGGAGATTATGCTGAACAGACCCCTCTGCTGAAGATGTACACCCTAGGTCATCAATGTGCGATGCCATCCATAAAAGCCGATGGTCTACGCTATCACGCTGCAGCACCGATAATCAGTGCTTTAAAACATGAAGGACTTGTTGATACAATAATATATCCTGAAGATGAAGAATACGTCTTTAAAAGGGCGAAGATGTTCGTTCAAACGGAAGGTTTTCTTCCAGCACCAGAGTCCGCTTACAGTATAGCTGCTGCCATCGACGAGGCTAGAGAGTGCAAGAGAAAGAAGGAGGAAAAAACTATCGTTTTCAACGTGAGCGGACACGGATTCATGGACATGTCGGGCTATCGAGAGAAACTAAGTTTAGGTTAAAATATCTTATTCTCTAATAATTTTTTTTAAAAACTCATTAACTGTTTTAACATCTTCACCGATTTCTATAAACCTGAAACTACCTTCATAATGCGAGTTATAATTTTGAACGAGCTGTCGGTCCGAAAGAGCATCACCCACTAAAAACCCCTTTTCTTCACCAACTAGAACTTTCAATGCTTTTGGATTCGGCTTCAGATAATCATCCCTTGTGATATACTCCTCGAATTCGTACCCTAGAATATCTTTAGCTAATCTCAATTCTGATCTATCCCTTCCTGTTACAGCACCTACTCTGAACAGATCATCAACTCTTTCTAGCAGTTTTAGATCGATTATCGATCTTTCTTCTCTCCAAAATCCTTCGAAATCAAAAAGTCTTTCCTCGTATTTTTCCCCCAAGTAAAAAGTATTGAAGACTGTTATCAACTCGTCTTCATCTACACCTTCTTCCCAATTGTTTCTCACCCATCTTATATCTCCGTTTTCTCTGAATTTATCCAGCATCATTTCTGCTGAATTAAATTCTCTAGAACCCCTTAAGATCGCTTCAGTCAATTTAAAATCATCACCGAAAACGCCTCTTTTCCTCAATACTCTAATAACTTCTAAAGAAATATCAAAATCTGATTTATCCGATAAAAACTCAAAGGTCCTTTTTACAGTTTTATCGAAGCTTTGTGTCACGTCGATCAATACGCCGTCGATATCGAAAACAACCCATCTCATCGTTTGGAACCCTCTATAAATCTCTCCAACTCAGATATCAACTCATCGTTCTCCTCTTCCTTGCCAACGGTTACTCTTATCATACCTTCTAGTCTTCCACCCATCTTTCTTACATGTATTCCTCTATCCCTCAGATATTCATAAGCGTCGAGATCGATCAAGATAAAGTTCGATTGGCTTGGATAAGCATGATCTTTGAATCTTTTGAAGATGCGATCTCTTTCGTCTACTATTTTTTTCACGTTATTTTCGATCATTTCCGTGTATTCAAAGAGTCTTTCAGCTATCTTTATCGACAGGATATCCTGACTAAAAGGAGATCTTATCTTATTCAAATATTCCATCATCTCGACAGAACCAACACAATATCCAATTCTGAGTCCAGCTAACCCAAAAGCTTTTGATAAGGTCCTTAGAACTATCAAGTTGTCATACTTTTCTATTAAATCGATGTTCGACTCTCTTGAAAACTCCACATAAGCTTCGTCCAAGATAACTATATTCTCGGATTCTAAAGCTTCTATGATTTGGTCACGGGGTTGTCTATTTCCTGTTGGATTGTTTGGAGAACATATACAGATTATGCTACGTTTTTCTAAAACATCCAAGTAAGAAGGGATCACGAAATTTTCATCCAATGGGATTTCATTTATTTCCAATCCTTTTCTTTTAGCATAAAAAGAATACATTGAAAATGTAGTCGGATTAAGGACGACTTGATCGGCATCGAACAATTCGAATAAAAGCGGGAGAAGAGCGTCACTTCCATTACCAACAGATATCTTTTCTGTAGAGCAGCCGACATAATCTGCGATCTTCTTTTCGAGGGTTTCAGGAATCAAGGGAGGATAACGGTTCAGCTGAGTTTCACGTAGCTCTTCAAAGATATCATCTTTGATATCATTAGGAAGACCAAAAGGAGTTTCATTTTTATCTAGATGGATACCTTCCTCGCGAGGACCACATCCATATCCTTCAAAGTTTTTGAGCCTATCCGCAATTTTCATGATCTGCGTCTCCTCAATTCTTTCATAACTTCATCGAGGTCGATATCTTCGTGGGTTAATTTGACTATTAGGTGATATAGCAGGTCGGCGCATTCTAAAACAACCTTTTCTTTATCGTTGGCTACAACGACCTCTACGGCTTCTTCTCCAAGTTTTTTATCGATCTCTTCTTCCCCTTTAGAGAACAAACATGACGTATAGGAGTCCTCTACGGGATCTTCCTTTCGGTCCTTGATAACTTCCTCCAATTCCTTCAAGATATTGAGAGAGTAATCTATATCCTCGATTTTTTGCTCGTCTCTTTTAGAGTCACTTAAAGATCTGTAGAAACAACTGTAATGTCCCGTATGGCAGGCCGCTCCTTTTTGTTTTACTTTCATCAATAGGGCATCTCCGTCACAGTCTACCTCGATCTTTTCGACACTTTGAGTATTTCCGCTGACTTCACCTTTCATACGTATCCTTTGTTTGCTCCTAGAATAATAGTGAGCTTTTCCCGTTTCTAATGTTAGTTCGAGTGCTTCCTCGTCCATGTAAGCTAACGTTAACACGGTACCGTCCAAATCTTGTGTTATAACAGGTAGAAGTCCTTCTTCGTTCCAATCTAAGTCTTCAATTTCTAACATTTATACCCCTCTTATCAAGATCGGATTTCAGATCAGAAATGCTGCATTCCTTATAATGAAATATAGATGCAGCTAGGGCTGCACTTACCTCGGTTTCATTGAATACTTCATAAAAATCTTCAGCAGATCCAGCTCCTCCAGAAGCGATAACAGGGATATCCACTGCCGAAGATACTTTCTTTAAAAGGGGAATATCAAAACCATCTTTTGTCCCGTCTCTGTCCATGGAAGTCAAAAGGATCTCTCCAGCACCTAATCTCTCGACTTTCTTTGCCCATTCGACAGCGTTCAATCCTCTTTTTTTGTTTCCCCCGTGGGTGTATATTTTCCAATCATCTTCTTTTCTTTTTGCATCTATAGCTATCACGAGATTGGAAGCGCCTATTTTCTTCGATGCTTTTTTTATGATCTGTGGATCTTCTACAGCAGCAGTATTGACGAATACTTTATCCGCTCCCTGTCTGATCATTTCGGTCATCAGATCTGTAGAACTTAATCCACCACCGACCGTGAATGGTATATTTATCTCACCAGCGATCTTCTTCGCTAATCCTATTAATATCTCCCGATTCTCGTTTGTTGCCGAAATATCTAAAAAAACGATTTCATCGACACCTTCGTCTTCATATCTTTTAGCCAATTCAACGGGATCTCCAGCATCCCTAATATTTTCAAAATTGACGCCTTTTACTACTCTACCATTCTTGATATCCAAAGCCGCAACTATTCGCTTAGCCAACATATTGATCTCCTCTTCTTTTTAATTCTTTTAATGATATTTTTTTCTCATAAAGAGCTTTACCTATGATACAGCCGTCAAAATTCATCTCATCTAGAAGATCGATATCTTTCATCGAAGTGACACCTCCTGCGTAGATCACTTCACCGACTTCAGGTACATAGGGCACTTTTTTTATCCCTTCTAATAGGCCGTCCTGTTCCGTTATGGTATAAATAAACCTATCTACATAAGACCCTAAAAATTCAAGACCTTCATTAAGGTCCATATCTACTGTTGTTCTCCATCCATCGACGGCAAAGTTACCGCATTTTAGGTCAAGAGAGACGGTTACACCTTCAAATTTGTCAGTTATCTCTTCCATGAAATCTTCATCGAATGCTCTAGTACTGACGATAACGTTTTCAGCTCCTGCGGAATACGCTTTTTTCACCGAAGAAATCTCTCTCAGACCTCCTCCTACCTGTATCTTTATATCATGCAAGTTTACGATCTGTTCTACCACATCTAGATTTCTAGATTCACCTTCAAATGCTCCTTCTAGATCGACTATGTGTAACTTATCGACATATTTTGAGAATCTTTTAGCGTATTCAACAGGATCCCCAAAAGACTTCTTCTTCTCTTTTTTTCCCTGTTCAAGCCTGACTGCTTCACCGTTGTAAATATCTATAGCTGGATAAATCTTCATTTATTCTACACCTCCAATAACTCGAAATTTTTCAGTAATTTCAACCCATCAGAACCTGATTTTTCAGGGTGAAATTGCGTTCCGTAGATGTTACTAGATTTTATCACGGCGGGGATTTGAAATGTTTCACAAGAAGAACGTAGTCTTGTTTCTCCTTCTACGGGCATTTTAGTTTCTACGTAATATGAATGCGCGAAATAGAAAAACGATCCATCACCAATACCTTTAAAAAGTGGATCTTCAGAGGTAAATCGAACAGTGTTCCAACCGATGTGAGGAGATAAATTATTCTTCAATCTCTTGACTTCACCTTCTAGTATATCAAGACCTTTATCTCCTCCCTCTTCATTGTAGCCGAACAGTACCTGCATACCTAAACATATACCTAAAAAGGGCTTGTCCTCTTCGATAAAATCAGAGATCACACCTTTTAGTTTACTTAGATCATCTTTGATCTCAGAAAAATTTCCTACGCCCGGGATTATGATCTTTTCCGCTTTCTCGATCTCATAAGGATCGTTCGTTACTTTACCCTCTATCGGTCTCTTGACGTTGGAGATGTTACCTAGACCTAGATCTACGATAGTTGTCATAATATCCCTTTCGTACTTTTCAGTTCTTCTGATTGAGATATCGCCTGAGAAAGAGCAACACCAAGTGCTTTGAAGACCGCCTCTATAACGTGGTGACCGTTAACACCGCTTAATTGTTTAACGTGTATCGTGGCTGGTAGATTTCTCGATAGGGCATTCAAGAATTCACTTACAACAGCAAGATCAAAACCTTTTTCTCCGTGATCGTAATTTATTTCTAGATTTATATAGGCACGCGATATGTCTATGGAGATGAGAACTAAAGCGTCATCCATAGGCATTACGGCATTGCCAAATCTTTGTATATTTTTGTCTTTGATCTTTCCGTTGATAGCATCACCTAAAAGGATCCCCATATCTTCCCATAAATGATGCCTTATATCCCATTCCGCCTCTACCTTCACTTTTTCATCCATATAGAAGAAAAGGGTCTCTAACATGTGATCCAAGATGTTATCGCCTGTGGAAACATCTGTTTCTTCCTTATCAAATTCTATTCTAATCTCCACTTCTTCAGTTTTCCTCTGCATTTTTTCTCATCTCTATCGATTTTTTGTGATATTCCATTTCTTCGATATCAGCTAGGATCAAACCCAGCCCTTTATTCTCTTCAAAATCCGATCTGCCTGTCTCAGCTAAACTTATCTTCTTAACAAAATCATCAACAGTCAGGACGGATCCAAATTTAGCAGCTCTCCCGGTAGGTAGAACATGGTTTACACCTAAAAAGTAATCTGCAGCGGCGGCAGGAGTAAATTCATTAAGATAAACGGCCCCAGCGTTTTTAACCATCGAGAGTAGACTTCTAGGATTCTCTGTCAATATCTCTAGATGTTCAGGAGCTATCTTATTTGATTCCCTGATACAATCTACTATATCATCAAGGACTTTCACTTTTGCATCTTTAGCTTCAATATTTTCACCAAGATCTTTGCTAGTTGTAAAAAGCCAGGCCTCCGCATCATCATCGTGTTCAAGCTGTGCAAGAATATCAATCTTTACTTGTTCTTTATCAGCGGTTTCGTCAGCGACGATAGCTATCTCCGAAGGACCTGCTAGTCCATCAATCCCGACTTCACCGTAAACTTGTCTCTTAGCCTCGTTGACATACTTATTGCCCGGACCGGATATCTTGTCTACCTTTTTCATCCCTACTCCATAAGCCATCGCGCCTATCGCTTGTACACCACCGATCTTATAGATATCATCTACTCTAATTTTCTCAGCGATGTAAAGTATTCTTGGATCGATACCATCTTTTTTAGGAGGCGTTGTTACTACGATCTCGTCAACTCCTGCCAAACGAGCGGGGACTCCTACCATAATCAAAGTTGAAGGGAGTGGTTGCCCACCTGGTACGTAGATACCTACACGCTCGATCGGTCTTTTTATAAGACCGAAAAGAGAATCACTCATCGAGTGTATTTCATCCTCTCCTTTTTGTTTCTTATGAACCTTTTTGACCCTTTCGATAACTTCATCTAAAGCTTCTTTTTCCTTTTCTTCAATGCTATTGTAATCAAGATCATCAACCTTTAATTCTCCGTCATAGCCATCGAATTTTTTAGAGTATCTCTTCAAGGCCTCCATACCTTCGTCTTCTATATCTTCCAATATTTCACTCACATACACATCTAAATCCATCTTCACACCTCTTTCAATTTCTCGACAAGTTCATTTATCTCTTCAAATCTAACTTTTTGAGATATCCTGTTTACCATGAACAAAGCTGAAACGTCCATTATCTTCTCTATCTCAACTAGATCATTCGCTTTTAAAGTACGACCAGTTTCGACTATATCAACGATCGCATCTGCGATACCAATCCTAGGGGCTACTTCAACAGAACCGTCAAGTCTTATCGTATCAACTGAAATCCCTTTTTCTTCAAAAAAATCAGAGGTCAAATTAGGATATTCAGTCGCTATCGTGTATCCTTCGAAATCATCGATATCCACCTCATTTTCTTCAGGTACAGCGACGCTTAATCGGCATTTTCCAAAATCTAATTCAAGAGGAACGAATACCTCACTTTTCCTTTCTTCAAGAACATCTGATCCCGCTATCCCTATATCGATACCATGTTCAACATATACGGGTACATCACTGGGTTTGGACAGAACAAGTTTATTTCTATTTATATTCTGGACAAGTTCTCTGTTCTTTTTGACTTTTAGGTCTAAATCCGCCTGTCTTAAGTATTCTAAGGATTTATCCAACAGTCTTCCTTTTGGTAAAGCTATACTCATATCCATCATATCTCCATCCTCACTTTTTCTCCATCTTCAACCAACCCTCTCGCTCTTCGATAAGAAGTTTTTAGATCACCGTCTACAACAACAAAATCGTTTTCCTCTTCAATATTATAGATCTCAGAGATCATCTCTAGATCCAAAGCAAAACCGCATCCATGTGTACCCTCGAGTTTATACTCTCCTCCAGCCCCTATAGGAAAACCGGCCCTAGGTGAATATATCTCGAATATTATATCATCATAATAAGGCAGAGGTCGAACTGTTCCTAGATCTGCATAAAATCGATCGTCATCTACTAAATCGATGAGTCGATCTATCTTATCGAATCCACACTTTTCACCTCTGAGGTTCAGCAGATCCCAAAGTTCCTCCTTCTTCTCTGAAGATATAGGTAGATCGTCTATTAGACTTAGATTTCTTCTTCTCAGAGCTGTGAATATATCATCTCTGTATTCTTTGATATTTTCAATAGTTTCTTTCCATATCTTCAAACTACCTATATCTACGTAAAAATCTTCAATCTTCAATCTTTCTAATATCGAAATCAAGATATTCAATATCTCTACTTTGTTTCTCACTGGATCATCGCAGAGGAACTCAATACCTGCTTGAAATTTTCCCTCTATACCGTCTAGAATCTCTCTAATATAGAACTTTCTTATCGGTAAACCGTCCCTGAAGTTGACTGCCATCTGCGACGTCGGATCTGGATTGACGGAGTAAAATTCATTTTGGCATGTTATATTCAATCCTTTCCTTAGCTTCCCATCGTGTTCTACAACACTCGGCAAAAATATCTCCTGATATCCCCATCTCTTAAGTATCTCTCTGATTTCTGACACTATTATATCTAGTCTTTCCGATTCTGAAAAAACATCCTTTTTCAAATTATCACCTCAAAAATATTCGCTCTAGACTCTTGTTTAAAAGAGCCTCTAAAAAATTTCGCAACGAGCCGAGACAATAAAATATATTCGAAACCTAGTTCATCAGGCTTCTGCAGGATGAACCCGACCAAGATGAGCGGACCTGTCTCTACCCTCACGACTTCGAGAAGGGACACCTTTTTCTCTGCATCCTACGGTTTTGCTCATCTTTGTTCTCCGATGTAAGTTATCGTACTCTAGTATATATATCTTATCATCCCTTTCTGTTTGCTGCCTCTCGAAGAGCTCCAGACACAGTTTTCTCATTTTTCTCAGCTATCTCTTTGAACTTTTCTTCATTCGATCGTCAACTTTCGTGGCTAGAGATTTCTTTGTCATATATTTTCACCTCCTTTTTATTTTGTTAATTTTTTCAAAACCTCTAAAGGCGAGGGGTTCACAGTTAACGGTTTCTCTTCACCCGTGAAAGAGTACATGTAACGGTTTGACCATCTTAGCCGAAATGACAGTTCTTGTTCGCAATTCCCGAACTAGAGTTTACCGTTAACTGTAAACTATTTTTCTTTCACCTCCGTCCCTTGATGTTTTGAAGATGATATCATAAGGATAATTCCTGATTCACCCACAGCTCTTAGTTTCCCTTCTATTTCTCCTGTCTCAAACCATATCCCTAATCTGAAGAGTTCTTTCTGTAGAGATTCGCTATCTTTTTTCTGAGTCCCCACAGACCCGTTTTTAGGGGATGAGAACCCTTGGGTTCGTGAGTCAATTTTTATGGATTGACGAACTGTTGGAATCTTTGATTCCGACCAGAATCCCCACAGGCCCGTACCTGTTCTATATATCTAGATAGACTTTTATCTCTTTTATAATTAAGACAAAATCAAATATGGCCAAAAGGTATTAATACCTCTATCGTAATTAAAAAGACAAACGGATTTAGAGACTCTTAACGAAGGCGATGGGATGATCAAGGTCGAAGATGAGAGGAACGATCAAAAGGATGGAGAAAAATCAACCCCTGAGATCGATATGTCCGGTCTCAATAAGGCGGTTGTCGACGCCCTGGAAGACCTAGAAAGTGGACACGAAGTTTATGGAGATGGGACAGTCAAGGAGGCTACTCTAAAGTGCGTAGAACATCTCCAGGATAAAAGAGAACTTTCTCATAAAGATCTGAAGATGAGTATCTACCTTGAGTTCTTGGAAAACCCGATGAAAGATATAGGTGAACTCACAAGAGAGGATATCTGGAAGATCGGCAAGTTAGGTTTAGATCACCTAGAGAAGGAAACAGATCTAGTAGAAGTCATAAAAGACGAAGATGATCATATCTATAGATGGAAGGAATGACGACTGAACTTAGAGATATGTCTTGAAGAAGGGTGCGTCATTAGAGTGGAGTAGCTCTCTTCTCGAATAAGAGAGAAAGGAAAACGAATATTTTTTTTGAAATTTCCGTCATCGTTAAAAGCTCTAGCTGAAGTTGGAAATCACGAAAGATTTTTAACAACCACTTCTGTATGGATTTATCAATTGATAAACATGGAAATGTCCAAGAAAGACGAGTACGAATTCAAGAAGGCTGTAGAGGAGATCGAGGACTTGGAAGGTAGAGGAACGGAACTCATCTCCTTATATGTTCCGCCAGATAAAGCTATCTCCGACGTGAGCTCCTACATAAATGAAGAAATGTCGGAGAGTTCGAACATCAAGTCTAAATCTACTAGGAAAAACGTACAATCTGCACTGAAATCGATAAAAAGCAAGCTGAAATACATAAAAGAGGTGCCTGAGAACGGCGTCATCTTTTTCGTCGGTCAAGTTTCAGGAGAGGGAGATAAAACCGATATGGTCTCGAAAACTGTAGAGCCTCCAGAAAAACTTCAGACGTTCACTTACCGGTGTGATTCGGAATTTTACGTTGAACCTTTGAAAGAGATGGTAGGGGAAAGAGAGAATTACGGCTTACTGGTGATAGATCGTAGCGAAGCCACGATAGGAATCCTCCGTGGGAACAGAGTTGAGACTTTGAACCACATACAATCGATGGTTCCCAGCAAACATTCGAAGGGTGGGCAATCTGCACAGCGATTCGAGAGGAGTATCGAAAAAGCCGCTCACAGTTATTTTAAAAAGGTTGGAGAGAAAGCCAATGGTCTTCTTCTAGAAGAGGATATAGACGGTCTTTTGGTAGGGGGTCCGGGAAGAACTAAAGATAATTTCATTGAGGGTGATCATCTTCATCATGAATTGAAAAAAAAGATAGTCGATACCTTCAATACCGGATATACGGATGAATACGGTCTGAAAGAGTTGATGGAGAAAGCTCAGGAGACCCTCTCCGACCTAGAGGTGATGAAGGAAAAGAAACTGGTAGATAGGCTTATGGAAGAGATCAAAGACCCGAAGGGAGGACTAGCTGTCTATGGGGAAGAGGAAACCCTTAGAGCTCTCAGGATGGGAGCCGTAGATACGCTATTGATCTCCGATGGGATAGATAAACAGAGGGTAAATTTTGATTGTGACAACTGTGGCGATCAAGGAACTAAAACTATAGATACAGGTTTTGGCGATGACGAAAATATCTGTCCAGAATGTGGATCAGAGTTAGATACAGTTGAAAAGGAAGATATAATCGATTTCTTTTTCGATGAGGCAGAAAAAGTCGGCACTGATGTAGAGATGATCTCTGATCAATCTGAAGAGGGGGAGCTTTTATTGAACGCCTTCGGTGGCGTAGCAGGTATCCTTCGTTTTAGGATCAACTGAGGAGTTAAAATGAGTTATCCACTGCTTGAATTTAAGAAAGAGATAATAGATGAAGTAAAGAGGGTCGTAGAGGTTTCTGAAGAACTTATAGAGATAGAAGTTCCCTCTGAGGAGAGAGGTGATTTTGCACTCCCCTGCTATTCTCTATCACCTACCCTTGAGAAGGACCCCGAATCAATTGCGGAGTTCATTGCCGGTAAGATAGAGTTGAACAGAGGAGAATTCGATCAGGCAGGTCCTTATCTGAATTTCAAGACGGATGAACATCATCTCTCTAGAGAAACAATAAGAGGATGTTTGGAAAAGAAGGAAGATTTTGGAGAGCTTTCTCCCAAAGAGAAAAAAATTATGATCGAACATACAAGTGCCAATCCTAACGGCCCTCTACATGTTGGAAGAGCGCGGAACCCCATCATTGGAGATACACTGGCGAGAATCTACGAAAAGATAGGTTACGATGTAGAGAGACAGTATTATGTTAACGATATAGGAAGGCAGATGGCGATCCTGACTTGGGGTCGGCAGAATTTGGACGAAGAAGACTTAACTCCTCTACAGCGAGATAAAGAAGACTACGATCTCGTAAGGTATTATCAAAAAGCAAGTCAGATGTTGGAAGAGGATGAAGGACTTGAAACTGAGATTCGTAGTCTCATTAGAGCGATGGAAGAAGGCGACGATGAAGTGTTCCATTCGTTGAAAAAAAATTCTGAAACCGTCCTGTCAGGGATAACTCGATCCTTAGAAAGGCTCAATATACACTTCGATAGTTACCAGCATGAATCTTCTTTTATAGTAGATGGCTCGGTTCAAGAGGTCATCGAGATGCTCTCTAAGCTTAAGGAAACAGATAAAGAAGAAGGAGCATTATTTTTTAATCTAGATGATGATAAAATATTTGTCACCCGAGAAGACGGGACTAATCTTTACCCGGCAAGAGATATAGCCTATCACATATGGAAAGCGGAAAGAGCAGACGAACTGATCGATATCTTAGGCGAGGATCATAAGAACCACGGTGAGTTCATAAAAAACGCTCTACTTAGCTTGGATATAGATCCCATACCTGAAATTGTTTTTTACTCTTTTGTATCCTTTGAGGGCGAGGAGATGTCCACCCGAAAGGGTACTTACGTCACTTTAGACGAATTTATGGATACTGCGGAAGAAAAAGCTAGAGAGGAGATATTGAAAAGAAGAGATGATCTCAGTGAAGAGGTCGTAGGAGAAATAGCGGAAAAAGTGGGTATCAGCGCAGTGAGATATAACGTGATAAGGGTTCAGCCAAGAAAACCGATCGATTTTAGATGGGATGAAGCTCTGAATTTTCAGGGCGATAGTGCCCCGTTCATCCAATACAGTTATGCTAGAACTCACGGCATACTTGAAAAAGCCGAAGAAGGATTGGAGTTAGATGGATTGAATCTAGAAGGACTTGAGGATGGGGAGGTACGATTATTAAGAAAGATAGCCGAACTTCCACTAGTCCTTCTCAAGACTGCTGAGAACAACGCACCACACCTGATGGCTCGCTATGCGTACGAATTGGCGGCGGAATTCAACCAGTTTTATAGAGACTACCCGGTTTTAGATTCAGATGAAAAAAGAAAAGAGAGATTGGCGATAGTGAAAAGTTTTAGCTATTCGATGGAATCAGTTCTTGACACGCTAGGGATGAAAAAAACAAAAAAAATGTAAGAAAAAAAAGAATTGTTTTTTGTTTATTTAAGCAACTCACTGATTTTATCTTTGTAGAAATAGAGTCCAACTGTTACACCTATTATGATGATCGGTATCAATGCGTATACTATGTACTCTCTCCAGGCGGGAGGATCAACACTGAGAGTTGTTTCAACATCGTTGTCCCAAACTAGAGTTGGATAATTAGATTCTTCAGCATCGGTCACGTTCACGTTGATCGTTTGTTCTCCATCATTTTCTGGACTCCATTCGATCTCTACCTGCATATCTTCACCGGGCCCAAGTTTGAAGTCTTCTAAATTGTTGTAGTCCGTTTCATTGTAAATATATGTGATCGAGTAGTCTCCCGTTTCAACTTCGTCGATTTTCAATACAGGATTTATCGCAGTAGTGTTAGCTCCTCCTATATTAGTTACGTTGACCGTGAGAGTTACAGTATCTCCTGCTCTTATGTCTTCCTTGGAGACTCTAAGCTCGCTGACGTACAGATCTGGAGTTGGTCCACGTACTATGTTGATTGTTTTTTCTATCGTCCTAACGTTTCCTTCTTCATCGGTCACATTAAGATGAACTGTGTACTCACCGATATCCACATTTTCTTCATGTGTGAAATTGAAGCTCCATTTTTGTTCCTCACTAGTTTCATTCATTTCTTTGATTTCCCAATCAAATGTTAGATTACTGTCGTATTTTTCTTTATATTTGGTATCATCGTAGTCCGGATGAGGTTGGAAGTCTGTAGCATTGAATGTTACCTTAGTACCTATCTCTATATTCACTCTATCACTATCGTCAGATTCGTTGTTCCACTCAAAGGTGAAATCACCGATAGGTTCTGTAATGTCTGTTACATTTATTGTGATCTTTTCTTCATTCCAATTTCCAACTATGTCGGTAACGTTTAGGGTGAGGTTGTAATATCCTGGGACCTCAAACGGATGAGTTACGTTCATGCCTTCCTGGATCTCACTTCCATCGCTAAAGTTCCACTGATATCTGTTCACTATTCCCGTATGTGTATCATTAAAGTTTACAGCGCTGAACTCGACTCCTTCTCCCTCTTCATCCGCTAGAGTTTCGTTGACATCTATACTACCATCTACAGTGACATTTTCGTCATTCACCACGATGTGTTCACCTGTTGGACCTTCACCATCTACTGTAATATTGATGGAATCTCCGATTTCATTACCGCTACTTTCCTCTATTTTCACTTTAAGTTCTTTTACTTCATCTTTATCCATTGTTTCATTGAAAGTGTATGTGAAGTCTTCGCCTTCTCTAGATATGTCGCCCCATGTCCAATGATAATTAATCGCTTGACTGGTGTTAGCCATATATTCGGCCCTGAACGTCAGGTTGGTCCCTTTCCTGATAACCCAATCACCTTCTTCTTCCTTTTCGAATATATTCGGTCTAACCTCGTTCTCTGGATCAACAAGGATCTCTACATCTCCTTCTTTGGATTCCCTCAAATCAAAAGTGAGTCTGGATGGTCCACCATCATCTAAGTATTGAGGATATATCTTTAGATCTGTATAACCAAAGACTTTAACTTCATCCTCGTTCCAGTCTTCGGCTGTGTCATCTCCTTCGTATCTCTCGTAACCGCTTGGTAGATATAAATCATAATTGAATTTTCTTTCGTTGCCAAATGTATGATTGTTCGTCACCCATAGATCGAGATTATGGGCTTCGTCTTCTATACCTCCATCAACTGGTTCATATATTGCACTCGTTTCGAACTCTATGTCTCCTTCGAATAGCTTTTCTGTTTCATTCGCTATATCTCCTGTCAGAGTCTCCACAACCTCATTTTTGTCTATGAATCCAGAGAATGTGGTATCTTTAAGCTTATACACAGTATCATCAACTTCTACGAATTCTTGAGTGGTAGGTGATTTTTGTGTATAACTGAGCCTTTCTTCAAACTTATCCAAATCGCCTTCAGTTAAGTTGTAATTGTGTTTATCTCCAAGAGTCATGTCTAACTGTAATCCTAAATGACCTAAGTGGGAATAATCTAGGTTTTCAATCCGGGTGCTCGCTCTGAGCGAACGTATTGTAGTCACGTTGAGTGAACCCTCATCACACCGAAAGTCAAGATCTATATCGATTGTTTCGGGGCCTTCTTCCTCGACCGATTCTTCATCTAGTTTTTCACCACTACCGTCGACTTCTGTCACAAAAGGTTTGTATCCTTCTGCATTTACTATGAGGATGAAATCACCAAACTCTTCATCACCGCTAGGACCTCTTATCGTAAATCCTGGTCCGTTCGTGGTGTGAGTGAACATCCCTACGCTTTTATTATAAAGGATGACTTGCATACCTATATCTTCTGAAATTAAGACTTCATCAGAATCTGAAAGTACCCCTTTTATCTTTTGATCGTCCTCCAAATTGACTTCATATACTTCACCGAAGTTGTAATCAGTAGCGTTAAAAGAGGTGTTCACGTATGGAGCGTAACCATCCTTTTCGACCTTTAAAATTCCATCGAAACCGTCGTAGACTTTTATTGCGTAATGGCTGACGTTTTCATAATCTTCGCCTTCTTTTTGCGTGTCTACGGAATGACTGAACACCTTTCTATTGTCTTCTCTTTTTTCTATGGTCACGGTTGCTTCTACAGGATAATCTTCATCAGCTGTGACATTTACCTCTAGTGTTTTATGTACGTCAAAATAAGTGATAGTATCTATATCTTCCCTGTACGTATCTTTATCGCCATGCTCGACTGTTACGTTATCACTCACAGCTCTCCAATAAGAATACCCATCTACATGTTGAGAGGGCAAAATAACTTCATAATAACCAGGGGTAAGACCTGTGAAACTATAATAGTCCCCAGTTGTCTCTTCTTCAACTATTTCACCAGTTGAAAGGTCCCTGAGAAGTATATCTAATTCAGTATTCTCTTCCCCGGTTTCAAGATCAAGTAATCCATTAATCTTATATTTTGCTTCATTTTCATGTTCGCTCGCTTCTACGGGCTGTGCGTTCCATTGGACTACCATCAACCCCGACGCTACAAGTAGTAGGATCGTCAAGGCGGTAGCCATCTTACCTATTTTTCCGGATTTCATGTATAATTCCTCCATTTGTTACTTTAACTTTTTATTTTGTCAGAGATTGCCGGTTTCATGAGACTACCCCCTATAAATATTTTTTTCAGAGGTTCACTGATTAAGATAACTGGTAATCTAGAGTATCTGCGCTTCATGGTCGGGAATTTTTTGGGTAAAAGATAAATCCGATGAAAGTGCTGATTTGTATGGGTCATATCATGAAACATAAAAGGAAAAGCAAGAGAAAAAAGGATAAAACGTGCGATGTGAAGGGTTGCGATGAAGATAAAAAGAAGTCACTTTCTACGACGAAAATAAAGAAAAAGACCGATCTCAAGGTGGAGAGTTCCGGAGGAAGGAATTCTTACCTCTGCAAGGAACACTACAAAGAATATAAAAAAGCTACCGAAGATGAACGTAGAGCGAAAAGATTGAGCTGGGATTAGTTAAACACGTCATTAATTCCCACCTCTATATGCAAATAGGAAAAAAGCCCCTTATTAAAAAATGAGGGAAAACTTCTTTAACCAGAATATGAATCAATAAAAAAGTGATAAGAAGTGGTCTAGATGCCTAAAGGAATTTTTGATCAAGAATATATGCGTTGCGTTACTTGTCTTCTTTCATTTTTATTTATGTCCATCTTTGACTCTAGTAAAGCGAAGAGGGTGAAAGTTCCCAAGACTGATATGACTGCAGGACAAAAGAGAAAAACTCAGAAAGGTCCATCTGAATATACACTTCTACCGCCTATTGAGCAAGAGTCTAGAGAAGAAGTTGAACTCATGCCTGTTAGAGAGCCCTTCAGTTACGCCCGAATAATATATGATGATGCAGAGAACGAGTACATATACCAGGCCGTAGAGCCAACCCTTTCTGAGAAAGAAGACAGGATGTTGGAAAGGATAAAGGACACTCTGGATAGAGCGCTTTCTTATGAATGGAAGACCATGGAGAAAAAAGATAAAGAGTCATTTATCAGAGAGGCGGTGAAGAGCTATATCGAGAGTAGAGATCTAGATATAAGTGAAAAGTCAAAAAAGCGTATCCTCTATCATATAATAAGAGATTACGTAAGATTTGGTCCGTTGGATGTTTTGATGAGCGATGAAAATGTTGAGGATATATCTTGTGACGGTGTAGGTATACCCGTGTTCATCTATCATTCGAAGTATGAATCTATAAAGACCGACGTAAAATTTGAAGACGAAGACGAACTGAATTCGTATATCATTCAGCTGGGACAGCGTTGTGGAAAGCAGGTCTCTGTTTCAACTCCTATTCTCGATGGGACCACCCCGGAAGGGCATAGAGTTCAAGCTACGTACGCAGATGAAGTTTCTACCCGGGGCTCCTCCATAACTGTTAGAAGGTTCAAGAAAGAGCCTTTCACCCCGGTAAAACTCATAAAGTACAACACTGCGAATCCTGAGATGATAGCTTATCTTTGGTTGATGGTCGAGAACGAAAAATCTTCCATAGTGGCTGGAGGCACAGCTTGTGGGAAAACCGCGACTCTCAATTCCATGACCCTTTTCATACCTCCTGGTTTAAAGATAGTTTCACTCGAGGATACGAGAGAGATAAACCTTCCTCATGAGAATTGGATACCGAGCACGACCCGAGCTGGTATGACCATGAGTCAGGGTAAGGGAAAGGACCCTGGTGAGGTGGATATGTACGATCTAGTTAGAAATGCTCTCCGACAGAGACCTGACTATATAATTGTGGGAGAGGTTAGGGGCGAGGAAGCACATGATATGTTCCAGGCCATGGCAACCGGCCACGTTACCTACAGCACGATGCACGCGGATTCCGTTCAATCCATGGTTCATAGACTTGAAAATCCTCCTATCAACTGTCCGAGAGTCCTTCTTACTGCACTGAGTTTCGTGATCATACAAACTTTCGCGAGGGTCGATGATGAAGAGGTCAGAAGGATACAGGAAATAACTGAGATAGTTGCCTTCGAGCCCGAGAGTGATGAACTGATCACTAATACGGTTTTTAACTGGGAAAGAGCTACAGACAGCTACAGCTATAAAGGCCACAGTTATAATTTCGATGAGATAAAGACTGCAAAAAATTTGACTCAAGAAGAGATGGATGAAGAGTTCGAGAATAGGGTGGAAGTGGTGGAATACATGGTTGAAGAAGATATGGTGCACTACAAAGACATCTCGAAGATTGTGACCTCTTATTACAAAGAACCAGAAGAGACACTGGCCAAGATCAGAGAAAAGAGGGGTGGATGAAGATGTCAAGATTGAAAGATGCGTTCAGCGGATTTGAATTCAAGGACGGTTCATTTTTGTCCTCGCGGGCGAAATCTAAGGAGGAACAGGAAAGATACGGGCCGCATATGAAAAGGTTGCCCAAATCTACTGTACCTGAATATCTAACTCTGACGAAGTATCAAAAATTCTGCTGGAAAGTTATGGGTCCCGTCGTCGAGAGAAGAGGTGTGGAAGATGAGCAGCTTAAAATGAATCTATTGCAGGCACACATGAAGATAAGGGTGGAAGAATACATCGCTTATGTTTGGATGACTACCATATTTGCTGCTATAGGCGGTATTATCGGTGCGATAGCTTTGAGTTTGATACTTTCACCGATCTTAGGAATCTTAGCTTATATCGTCGCTGTTGCGACGCTCGTTTTCACTCCATTGGCGACATACTTTGGCCTAAGATACAATCCTGTTAGCAAGGCCAATAGGAGAGGAAAAAAGATAGACGATAAATTAGCGGACGCTATGAGCTTCATCGCTTCCATGGCTTCCGCGAACATAAATATAGATATGATCTTCAAAGAGTTGGCCAAGCAACCTCTTTATGGAGAAGTGTGTGAAGAAGCTAAATGGATAACACGAGATACTGAGATACTTGGAATGGACATCTTGAACGCACTCGATAGAGCTTCCGACAGGTGTCCTTCCGATAATTTTAGAGAATTTCTTCAAGGCGTTGTCACGACTTCAACTTCCGGTGGTCAGTTAAAACCCTATTTCAAGAGCAAGATGGAAGAATACCAAGACGAGAGGAAATTACAGGTCCAGCAGAATATGGAAACGCTCGGGATGCTGGCTGAATCATTTGTCACGGTAGTGGTGGCTTTCCCCTTGTTCTTAGTTGTCATCATGGCGATAATGTCTTTGATGGGAGGAATGGGCGGAGGAAATACTATTCCCTTCCTGTATGCAGTTGTTGGACTTATGATACCTGGCTCTCAAGCTGGATTCATATTCATAATATGGTTGGTCAATCAAGATTAGTGATAATATGCCGGATAAAGAAAATAAAGGATCATTCGAAAAAGTTCTATCTCTTGGGTACGCTAAAGAGGTATTGATAGTCTCAGTTATCGGAGCGGCGAGCATCGCATTTATAGCTGTACTCGGTATATTAGGTGTCGATTGGGTCCCATTAGCTCCGCTAGATTGGGCTATGATCAGCGCCATGGTATTTGTTGGGCCGTTCGGATTTTATGTGAGTCATAAACAAAAACAGATCGAGCGGATAGAGAGAAGGCTGCCGGATTTCCTCCGGGACGTATCTGAAGCCGGTCGTTTCGGTATGACCCTTTCGGAAGCGATAGTAGTTTCTGCCAGGGGGCGATACGGTGCGTTGACCCCAGAAATAAAGAAGATGGCTGCTCAGATAAGATGGGGGGTACCCGCAAACGAGGCTCTTAGGTTGTTCTCAGAGAGAGTCAATACCGATCTCGTGAACAGGGTCGTAGCGATAATAACTAAAGCTAATGAGGCCGGAGGTAACGTCGCCGATGTCTTGAATATGGTTTCGCAGGATGCGAAAGAAGTGCACGCCTCAGAAGACGAGCAGAAGATAGCGATGACATCATATCTTGCCGTAATTTACATAGCTTTCGCAGTTTTTATAGTGGTAATAATAATATTAAATACCCAGTTTTTGACCCAGATGGAACAGGCGGGCGCACAACTGGAAACTGAAGGAGAGATGGAAGCGGATATGGGCGGAGCGGGTGTTGCAGAAATTGATGTTGACCAGATCCCCGTTATTCGTTACATATTTGCCCTTGCGGTCTTCGCTCATGCAGTAGGTGATGGGATAGTCGCAGGGATCTTGCAGACCGGGAAGATCACGAACGGAATGAAGCATAGTTTTATATTGCTGGTGATCGGATTTGTGAGTCTTAGAGTTCTGTTTGGAGGCATGGGTTTGATGCTGTGAGGTATAAAAAATGGCGATGAGTATAGGAGAAAGATTGAAGGATATCGTGTCTGGGCAGGAAGGTCCCCAAAAGGTCAAAATTCCTTCAAGTGAAAGCAGTGGGCCTGAATTTTCAGAAGAGATAACACCTGTACCTAAAATAGCTGACAAGAATGTCAAAGAGATAGAGATTAATGCGGTCGATGAACCGTATACTTATGTGAGGATCAAGTATGATAATACTTCGAACGAATATATCTACGAGGTGATCGAACCTCCGTTGACCGAAGATGAGGAAGAGATATTGGAGATCGTCGAGGATCAAATCACCGATAGAGTTGAACTTATAGAACTAGATGGTGATGAAGAAGAGGAAGAGTACCTTGAACATAAGGTCAAAAATATACTGCAAGACTTGGATCTGCAATTAAAACCTACATCAAGGGAGCGTGTGATGTATTACGTCAAGAGAAATTTTCTCGGTTATGGACCTGTAGATGTGATGATGAAAGACCCTGACCCAGAGGATATCTCATGTGACGGAGTTGGCATCCCGATCTACGTGTTTCATCGTAAATACGGTTCGATGAAGTCCAATGTAAAATTCGAAGATGGTGACGAACTTGATAATTACGTCATTTGGTTGGCTCAGAGGAGCGGTAAGCACATCTCGGTAGCTGATCCCATGTTGGACGCTACCATGCCTGACGGTTCCCGTTTGCAGGAAACTCTTGGAACGCATATAACTCAAAAGGGTTCTTCTTTTACCATAAGGCGATTCGAGGAGGAACCTTATACTCCCATAAATCTGATAAAATTCAAAACTTTCAATCCCGAGATGATGGCCTACGCCTGGATTGCCATAGAAAACGGTCAATCAATGCTTATATGTGGAGGAACAGCATCAGGGAAGACGACCACTTTGAACGCTATACTTTTGTTCATACCCTCGCAGGACAAGATCGTGAGTATAGAGGACACTCGAGAGTTGAATCTGCCCCATGATAACTGGGTCCCATTATTGACTCGGAGTGGTTTCGGTGAGATAGATGAAGATACCGGTCAAAGAGCTGGGGAAATCGATATGTACGAATTACTACAGGCAGCGTTGAGGCAGCGTCCCCAGTACATGATGGTCGGTGAGGTCAGAGGTGAGGAGGCCTACGTAGTTTTCCAGGCGATGGCTACCGGAAAAAGCGCTTACACGACTTTTCATTCAGAGGACGTTCAGACCATGGTCAACAGGATGGAGAACGATCCTATCAACTTACCGCGTGCCCTTGTTGGAGCTTTAGATGCCGTTGTGATGCAGGCTAAAGTCAAAGTGGGTACGAAGATGGTCAGGCGGATCAAAAATATAACCGAGATCGTAGGTGTGGATCCAGACACTGATGAACTTATCACTAATAAAGCCTATACTTGGAATCCAGCCGACGATTCGTACAATTACGGCGGACACAGCTATATATACGAAAAAGTGGCCCAGTCAAAGAACTGGACACAAAGGCAGATGGAAAAAGAAGTTAAGAGAAGAAAGATGGTTTTGGATTATCTTGAGAAGGAGGAGATCTTCAACTACAAGGATTTCGCACAGGTGATCTCTTCTTATTATAGGGATAAAGAAGCGGTCCTAGAGAAAGTAAGAAAGAGATTGGGCGAAGATAAGAAAGAACAGTTTAGTTATGAGTGAATGGTGTTAATCGATGTCGGGACTTAGAAGAAAGATAGATTCCTCTGAAGAAGGGGTTGCTACGACTGTGGGAACAATCATGGCTCTGTTGATATTTTTGAGTATACTTTCTCTCATCACTCAGCAGTATGTACCGGTTTGGATGGAAGATAATGAAGCTTATCATATGGATGAAGTTAAAGGACAATTTGCTGATCTGAAGGGAGGAATCGATACTATGGTGATTAATGAGAGGGAAGATTATCCTAGATACTCTTCGATAAATCTTGGTACTGCAGGCGTGCCTCTCTTTGCTGGTTCAAGTCCCGGAAGACTTACTTTCAGTCCGAGATGGGGTGAGAATGAAGATAGAGGTATGTCTCTAAAGTTTACTGATGCAGGCGGAAATTTCACTTATACCGCCACTGGCAATATATCTTACCATGCGATCAATAGAGAATTTGAGGACCAAACTTTGATCTATGAACACGGATCTATAATACTCGAGCAGAGTGACGGAGAGATAATGAGAGCTAAACCTCAAATCTCCATTGATAACATCTCAGTCGATGGTGAGAGCGAGTATGAAGTAAGCATCACTATGATAGATCTAACCGGCTCTTCGAGGGATTTAGCTGGAACTTCTCGAGTAGGAGTAACTACGCAACTAAATAGCATTAACTCTAATAGATATAATAACGTCGAAAATGTGTCCTTGAATCTGACCACGGCCTATCCAGAGCTTTGGGAGAACTACTTTAATGAAACAGACGCAGACCCTGAATTGAACGGAAATACAATTGAAATAGATCTTTCTAATGTTAATGTCGTCGAATTAGAATTAACTACAGTGAGTGTCGAAGTTGAAATTGCAAGATAGATATCAATCAGCAAAAATTAATCTCATTAAAACTCTCTCTTTGTTCTTCAACAGTCAATGATCTTTGGCCCAGTTGTAGTCTCTCCTTTTAGCGGATTTACCGAATCCACAGGAGGCGCAGTAGCCGTCTTTCACATTATATGATTTGTTTCCACAACGTCTGCAGGTTATATGCGTTTTGCCAGACGATTTTTTTCCTTTAGATGGAGTTCCTTTAGCCATATCTATCTACCTCAGGGTGATACGTAAACCACATTGTCCCCTCTTACCATGGCTTCGTCCATCTCTCTAGTTTTTTCTCCATTGATGAATTCTTTAACATCTTCCATCACTAGATTTAAGTGTGGATCGTAGCCATCCAATTTACCTCTGTATTCCTTTCCATACTTTAGTTCTACGATAACGTTGTTTCCTAAACTATTGTTCAGTATCGTGAGGGGTCTATTATCGGTCATTGAAGGTCTTAATAATTACATGTACTTAAATCTAATCCTCCTTTGCCTCCTGAAAGACCGAAAAACTATTTTGTAAGTTTTTGATTATGGGACAGATGGCAAATTTCATCGTGTTAGAAGGGATAGACGGTTCGGGGAAATCGAGTGTAGCTAGATTTTTTAGAGAAAAACATGAAGAGGTTTTTTTGACCAAAGAACCTACTGACCTCCCTGTTGGAAGATTGGTCCAAAGATCTGCTCATGAAGAGACATCACCATTTAGAGACTTATTTTTGTACCTCGCAGATAGAGTCGATCACACAGAAAATATAAAGACGAAATTGGATGAGGGTTTCACGGTTATCTGTGATAGGTATTGGGGATCTACCGCAGCTTACCAAGCCGCTTATGAAATGATCGAATTGGATTACGCTGAAAATATACAGATGCCGTTCATCTTAAACCCGGACTTGACTATCCTATTCGATATAGATCCAGAAATCTCTCTAGAGAGGATAACTCATAGGGAAAATAGGACCAAATATGAACGGGAAGATTTTCTTGATAAGGTTAGAGATAATTATCTGTGTTTAGCGAAAAAGCATGATTGGAAGATAATCGATGCTAAGCAGAGCCAAAAAGATGTACTTTTAGAGGTCAAAGAGCTAATATACAAGGAAACTGAGGGGATCGAATGATCGAATTTTTGCCCTTATTGGGATTGGTCTCTATTATCGCCTTAAACATGGGATGGGGACTCCAGGTCTTTCAAGTAGTCAAAACCAAGCAGACCCGGGATCTATCCTTGATGTTCTTGATCGTGGCTTTCATCTCGTTCCTCGGTCTTCAGACTTATACAATTTTTGAGGTGGGCAATGTGGTTTACATAATCGGGAACTCGATAGGGATCACTTTTGTCGGGACATTATTGGTTTTAAAACTCAAATACTAAGTCAAAAATACAGAAAAAATGAAGAGGTTTTGAAAAGTTTTTAGAGTGTCTTTTACACGTTTTACTCGTCGACTTTACATTCCTGGTGGCATCCCGCCGCCCATTCCTCCGGGCATTCCGCCGGGACCTCCTGGTCCACCGGCTGGTGGTCCGCCGCCTTCTTCGCCTCCACCTTTGGAAGCGATGACGTCGTCGATTCTCAGTATCATGTTGGCGACTTCTGTAGCGGCTTCTATAGCTTGACTCTTCACTCTTAGCGGTTCTATAACCTTAACTTCGGTCATGTCTGAGACTTCGCCACTGACGATCTCTATACCGTGGTTCTTCAGGCCTTCTTCCTCATGAGCATTGTTGAGTTCCATCAGTACGTCGATGCCGTCGATCCCTGCGTTCTCTGCTAGAGTCCTCGGCATAACATCTAAGGCGTCAGCGAAAGCTTCTATAGCGAGCTGTTCTCTACCTTTGATCTTTCCTGCATACTCTTTCAATCTGTTTCTCAGCTCGATCTCAACAGCTCCACCGCCGGGAAGTATAGCTTTGTCTTCTATAGCTATTCCCACAACTTTAAGGGCATCATGAACGGCTCTTTCAAGTTCATCAACTACATGGTCTGTACCTCCTCTCAACAGGAGAGAAACAGCCTTTCCTTTTTCTCCGTCTTCTACGAAAGTCATCTGACTATCACCGATCATCTTTTCAGACACTGACTCGGCCTTGCCGAGATCTTCTTCACTGAGGTCGTTAAGGTTGGTGACTACGTTTCCACCTGTCGCCTTTGCCAATTTCTTCATGTCGGATTTCTTCACTCTTCGGATAGCGAAGATACCTTCCTTGGCAAGATAGTGCTGAGCGAGATCATCTATCCCTTTCTGGCAGAGCAACACGTTAGCACCAGCATCTTTCACTTTTTCGACCATCTCCTTTATGCTCTCTTCTTCCTTGTTCACGAACTGTTCAAGCTGATCAGGATCGGTGATCTCTATCTCCGCGTCGACTTCTGTCTCCTTTATCTCTAATGCTGAGTTGAGAAGAGCGATCTTCGCGTCTTCTATCTCGGAGGGCATATTGGCGTGAACTCTTTCCTTGTCTAATAGGAGTCCGTTGATAAGCTCAGTCTTGTCCACTCCGGCTCCAGCTTTTTTCTCCACTTTCACGTTATCGATATCCACCGTGTATTCACCATTTTCATCTTCGGCTACATGCCTGACCGCCTCTACGGCCAATTCAGCTAGTCTTTCCCTGTCACCTTCGATAGCTTTTCCAGTCATCGCTGTCATGCCTATCTCTTTGAGTTTTTCCTCGTCATCTATGTCTATATCTATCTTGTTCTCTTCCAGTATGTCTCTAGATTTTTGAGACGCTAGCCTGAAACCCTTCGCTATAACACTCGGATGTACATTTTGTTCTATAAGATTTTCAGCCAATTTCAGGAACTCGCCTGCGAGAACTACAACCGTTGTTGTTCCGTCACCGCACTCATCGTCTTGACTTTCTGCCATCTCTACAGCCATCTTCGCAGCAGGGTGTTCGATATCTATCTCGTCTAGTATCGTCGCGCCGTCGTTGGTTATGACCACGTCACCTAAATTGTCGACCAACATCTTGTCCATTCCTTTAGGACCTAATGTACTCCTGACCGCATCGGCTATTGCCTTTGCGGCGGCGATGTTGTTCTTCTGAGCGTCTTTGCCTCTTTCTCTTTCCGTATCTTCCTTCAACAGTAGAATTGGTTGATTTCCCATCATAATTATTCACCTTTATATCAGGTAATTAGTCCGATTATTGA
>JAGXLF010000067.1 GCA_018334835.1 Thermoplasmatota archaeon
CCGCTTTAGTGACTGTAGATAACTACGCTCACGGCATAAAAGATGAAAAAGTAGATTACGAAGACATCGTTGACACAGCGAGTGATAACTGGGATAATGTGAAAGATATTCTAGTTAGCTTTTTAGAAAGGAGATGATCATCATGTCTATAGCCATAAAAAATGCTGAGCTCATAGGTGAAGAATGGAAAAAAGACGTTCTTATAGAAGACGGAGAGATAAAAAGTATAAGTCAGTCCGAAGAAGGTGAGAAGACCATCGATGCGGAAGGCAAATACCTCTCTCCTGGATTTTTTAATACTCATACTCATGCAGCGATGACCTTGTTTAGAGGGGTTGCGGATGATAGGGATTTCTGGGATGCTTGGCCCAATATCGTCTGGCCTTTAGAAGAAAATCTTACCGAGGAAGATGTTTACTGGGGCACTAAACTAGCATGTCTTGAGATGATAAAGACCGGTACCGTGGCATTCAACGACATGTATTTTTCCATGGAATCGGCTCTAGACGCAGTTGAAGAGATGGGTATGAAGGCGGTCCTGAGTTACGGGCTTATAGATCAGGGCGATCCTGAAAAGCTCGAACAGGAGAAAGAAGCCACGAAAAGGTTCGTTAGATACGCTGAGGATTCAGAACTCGTGGAAGCCGCGGTTGGCCCCCATTCGGTCTATACCGTTTCCGAGGAAGGTCTACAGTGGTCAGCAGACTTTGCTAATAAGAAAAACCTGCTAGTTCATACTCATCTAGCCGAGACGAAAAAAGAAAGAGATGATTTTAAAGAGGAACACGAAGTCAGCTTTACGGAGTATTTGGACGAATTCGGATTGCTGAACGAAAGGACTGTAGTGGCACACTGCGTTTGGTTAGAAGCTAAAGATTACGAGCTTTTGTCTAATCAGGGGGCTTTTGTTAGTCATAATCCTTCTTCTAACATGAAATTAGGTGTTGGGAAGCCAATGAATTACGAGGCGATGAAGGACCAAGGAGTGAAAGTTACTCTCGCCACAGATGGTTGTGTTTCTAACAACAATCTCGATATGTTAGAGGAGGCTAAAACAGCCGCTCTTCAACAGAAGATGTCCGGCGACGCCACACTTCTGAACGCTAGCGAAGTTTATGAGATGTTGACAGAAAAAGGTGCCGAAGCTATGGGCATAGATTCGGGCAGGATCGAGGAAGGAGCACCGGCCGATTTGATCCTCATCAGGAAAGACGTGAAAGCCATGCCCGATCACTACCCGAAATCGAATCTGATATATTCTATGAGTGGTTCTTCAGTTACCGATGTTATGATTGATGGGAATATGGTGATGAGAGATAGAGAAGTTGAGGATGAAAAGAAGATAATGAAGAACGCTGATGAAAGAGCTAAAGATCTAGTCTCAAGGGTGAAATGATGTTGGAAAAATTGAAAAAATCGGTTAGGGAGTGCCCTGTAGTCGAAATAGAGGATTATCATTATTTCATACATCCTCTGTCGGACGGTTTACCCCTTGTTGAACAGGAATTGATGCATGAAGTGGTACAAGCTGTCAAAGAAAGAGCCGATCTCGAGTGTGATTACATACTTACGGCGCAGTCGATGGGTTTTCCTTTAGCGGCCGCCCTTTCGATGGAGACTGGTCTCCCCTACAAATTTATAAGAAAAAGGAAGTATGGACTGGACGGCGAAATAGCCATATCTCAAACTACAGGTTACTCTGAGAATGAAATGTATCTGAACTTTGTCGAGAAGGAAGACAAAGTCTTTCTTATAGACGACGTTTTGAGCACTGGAGGTACGCTGAAGAGTATCATCAAAACATTACAGGACCTTGACGTAGATATATGCGACGTGATGGTTGTTTTTGAAAAAGTCGGGACCAAAAAGAGCTTGGAAGAAGAACTCGGAGTGAAGATAAAGTCCCTGTTAAAGGTAAAGATGGAAGGGTCTGAAGTCAAGATAGTTGATTAAAAAAGAAGTAGAGTCATCCACCGGTCACAGGCGGCATAACGGCGATCTCATCCCCATCCTTGAGGACTTCGTTCTTCTTGGTTCGGTCTTTATTTACCGAGATGAGGAGTTGATCCTCCATCTCCTCGAGTTCTGGGTATTTTTTGAAGATAGTTTCCAAAACATCTTCGACTTTCCAGTTCTGTTGGATCTCCATCTTGAGATCTTTTTTTCCAACGATATCTCGGGCACTAGCAAAGAATTTCACTAAGACTTCCGATTCCTCAGACATCGTCATCCTATTTTTTCGAGACCATATATAAACTTTTACTCCATCTTTTCGTTGAAAGAATCCAAAACGATTATATGCCTACATTTAATGTAATGTTGATGGATTTCAAAATACAGGTTTCGGAACATAGACCAAAGGTGTCCAACAACTTAGAGGAAATACTGGAAGCCTTTTTGCTCGACATAGGTTATCTTTCAGGTAGAAGGAGTGGGGAAGAACTTTACGAGAGCGCTCCTTTCAGATTATGGACCGACTGTTTTTTAGAAAAGCCCGAGAAATTTAGGACTATGGACGAACTAGCCGTCATGTTGGACACTACCAAACCGACCGTTTACAGACATCTCAACAAGTTGAAAGCTTTAAAGCTACTAGAAGAGAAAGAATTGACGATAGAGGATGATGGTGAAGTCACTAAGAAAGGATTCAGGCTCCGTCAGGGCAATCTTTTGAAGGCTTGGCATATAACAGAACTAACGATCGAATCGAATCTAAAGCGTTATAGAGAGACTATAGAGAGGATCAATACTTTATCCTCCGGGGAAAAGATAATAGCGGGCCATACCTGTCCAAATTGCGGAGAAGAGATCAAGAAGATAAAAGATGCTCAGAAAGGTGATTGAACATGTCTGAAAATATGAAAGACCAACTCACGGAAGGATCCCATTATAAAGTAAGATCGTTCACGGCTAAAAGAGAAGTCCTTACAAGTAGAGGCTATTTTGAGGGGTATATACGGATAGGGAATCATCATGCTATCAAAATAGAATTAGACGAGTCCCATGATGAGGAAGGAACAGTAAGGATAATTCCCTATCATACCATAGTGAATATAGATATATTGGAGCAAGTCGAACCCCAGGAAGATGAGAAGACCGATAAAAATACTTATTTTGGGTGATAAAAAATGCCGATAGAGATGGATGCGGACAGTTTGGAGGCTAAGATCATTAAAATACTGATGGAAGGACGGCCTTTGACTTTGGAAGAGACGGCGGAAGAATTGAAAGTTTCTGCTTCTAGGGTCAAAAGAGCGGTAAAGGGACTGGTATCTAGAGGTATAATAGAGGTTCAAGAGCTACCGGATAAAAAATATCTTCGTTTGAAAAGGAGCGATATAAAGTTTCACGGCACGAATCCTACTCAGGAAAAGAAGATAAAGAAGAAGAAGGGAAAAAAGGATGAGGAAGAGAAGGGTTCGGAAAAGAGTAGAGAGATGATGTATCGCTGATCCGGGAAAAATATAAATAGATGGTGACTATTTGGATTACTGTCACAAATCACAGATGACGATAACACCCTCCCACCCCCTTTCCTATTATTTTTTTGATTTTTTAACCATACTAGAAGCTTTTTTCATAACAGAGTAGGGAAAGAACTGTCACTTTTTTTAGCCTTATTGCTAAAATTGGAGTTCTCTATAATTGGATATGGATGGGGCCGCCGAAATTCGAATTCGGGTGCCTACCGCCCCACGGTAGAAGGATCGACCAAGCTACCCCACGGCCCCGGTAAGAAAGTAGAAAAAGGTTTAGTACTGCATCACTTCGTCTATCAAGTCTATGTGACTCAACAGCATCCTACGGCAGCAGTAACGTTCTATGCCCAGATCGTCCATCACGTCTTCGGGATCTTCTCCATTCTCAACTCTGTTTTTGTAGTTTTCATAAACATTTCCGATAACTTTTCCACAGGTAAAACATCTAACCGGTACAATCATATCATATCACCTGTATGATTTCTGTCTTTTCGCCCGAGCTCCGGGACCCATGGGTTGTTTTGGTAATTTTCTTCTCGGATCTGAGATGAGCAGACTTCTGTCGTATTGCTTGAAAAGTTCTTCCAGCTCTGGATCTTCAAGATATTCCACCAAGCTGTTCGCTATCGCAGTTCTCGCAGCGTCGGCTTGACCCATCACACCTCCACCTCTTACGTTGATATCGATGTCGATGTCTTCCGCTCTATCGCCTACCAGTTGGATCGGTTCTTTTATCTTGAGACGGGCCATCTCTGGATCATATATTTCGAGAGGTTTAGTATTGATTCTCACTCTGCCTTTTCCCGGCTTTATAGTGGCTTTAGCTATCGCCTCTTTTTTCTTACCAGTTCGGGTTATGGTTTCTTTATCTGTCATATTTTAACACCTAGAATTTTGCCCCAAGATGTTCAGATATCTCTTCCAAGGTCAAGCCCAATTTTCCCGTACGGTCCTTGACATCGGGATCGATTATATCTTCATTCTCCAATTCTGAAGGCGTACCAATATACGCACGGAGTCTTTTAAATGCTTTTCGCCCTCGCGGCTTTTGATGAGGTATCATACCTCTTACGGTTCTCCTGAATATCCTTTCTGGTCTTCTTGGAAAATACGGTCCATTCATCTGTTTACCTCTAGCCCTTCTCTGTTCATACTTTTCTAGTATATTTTCTTTATCTCCGGCGATGAAGGTCTTCTCGGCGTTGACGACCTTGACTTCTTCTCCATCTAAGATATCGCTTGCTACCTGGCTGGCGAGTCTTCCTAGAATTTTATCCTCTGCATCATACACTTTCATACCGTTCACCCCATTATCTTTATATCGCTACCTTCGGGTCTTCGTTCTGCCAGCTCGCGGAGATTCAACAGTTCTCCACCAGCTTCCGCTATGCTTTCTTCTGCACTTCTACTGGCTTTGAAGGCGCCTATAGTGACTTCCTTTTTCAGGATGCCCGCTCCAAGTACTTTTCCTGGAACGACGATCGTATCGCCTTCTTCAACGTTCCGCTCGATGCTCGAAAGATTGACCTCGGCCCAATGTTTAGAGGATCTTTCTAACCTTTCCGCGACGTCTCGCCAGATAGGTGCTTCTTTTTCTCTAGCCCGATCTTTGAGTTCTTTGATCAGGCTTATCAAGTTTGGATTTGTTTTTTCTTCTATTGACATATCTGACTCCTCCGACATGGGAAAGGAAAATGTTTTACGATTTTCCTTCACCGTGCTTTTATTCAAGAGCGTCTCAATTGAGTGGCTAAGGTTATTTATAAATGTTGTTGTACTCTTTGCCGAAGAGAGGTAACTTAAAAATAGAAAAGAAAAGTTTTTGTGATCGATTTCCCTTAGTCTGAGGAATCTTTGCTCCTTAAGTTTCCTCTTAGACCTCTTCTTCCTCCTCAGGCGGCGGAGGAGTCTCTTCTTCTACTCCTTCCTCTTCTTCGAACATCTCTTCTTCTGTTTCTTCAGGTTCCTCGAATATCTCTTCTTCCTCTTCCTCCTCAAACATCTCTTCCTCTTCCATGGGCATCTCTTCTTCTTCTTCGAACATCTCTTCTTCCTCAATTTCCTCCTCTTCAAAGACTTCTTCTTCCTCAGGAGGAGTTTCTTTTTCCTGCCGTTTTCTCCACTCCATAGCCACCAAGAGTAGGATGAGGGCGACAATTATTACTAAAGCTATCCATCCATAGAGGGGCAATATTCCTCCTTCCTCTTCATCAACTGTGTTAAGAGTATATTCTTCAGTTGTAGTTTCGCCTTCGCCGTCCGTCACTACAACTTCCCATTCGTAGGTTTCACCACGATCAAGGTCGAGAGAGTCGGTCTCAACAGTTCCATCTTCGTAAATCGTTTTGCGATATACTAGCTCACCGTCCAAGTAAAATTCAACTACGGTTGGATAAATATCTGATTCTACATCGATAGAGAGATTGGTATTGACGTCAACTTCTGATGCTTCGTCCCACGGTAACACACTGTAAATCCTTGGAGCTTCGTGTATGACCTCTACCTCAAACTCCTGAACCGCATATCTACTGGTGTTTTGATTCCTTACTCTGACGATCACTGTATGATTACCGACCTGTGACGCCGTAGGTTTCCAGGTAATTTGTCCAGTCTCAGGATCGATTGTCATTCCATCTGGCTTACGATCAAGTGCGAAAGTCAAATTCTTTGCCGGTCTATTTCTTGGATCTATAGATTCAGCGTTGTAATGATAGCTCTCTCCCAATAATACCTCTTCGCTAGGCTCGCTCACGAAGACAGGTTCCTTTCCGGGCATGATCTTGACCGTTCTGCTGAACCCTATCTCTTCTATCTGTGTGTTTTCTGTCTCCTCGCTCACAAATTCATAGGGCTCTTCATATGTGACCTCGGCCTCTGCGTCACTAGCTGGTGTTATCGTCCTGTCTTTAAGGTATTCATATTCTGTTAAGCCGTTATGGTCAGTGGTTAGGTTGGTTACGTGATTGCCGTCACCATCGTAAACTTCAACAGTATCGTAAGGTACTGGATCCATATAGATGTCTGTTACATTTACTCTCACAGACCAGAAGACATCTAACCGTGTATTATCGTTCATTATCACTTCATATTCATATGGTGGGTTGTTTCCAACTTCAACGTCGTATAGTTCACCAGTACTATCTCCACTCATGATGAAATCATCGTAACTCGGGTACTCGCTCGGATTAATAATACATTCGTGCATTTCAAATACTGTTCCATTACTTTTGATGCCCACATAAGGGATATCATCGAACTCGGATTTTCTGCCGAAGAACTCAGATTCATGGGCTTCTATACCTATCTCCGAGTCCTTAATAGCGAGTCTTGAGAAGGTTGCACTTGACTCCTCTAAGTACAGTCCAAATGTTGATGTTCCTGTTATATTCGTTCTCTCCAGTACCATATTAGAGTTATATGCTTCTATGCCGCCATAAAGGCCTTGACTAATATCCGTTCCATGTATGATTGCCTCACTTCCTTCAAGTCTTAGTGAATGCGCTCCACTCACACTTGAGTCTACCATGGTAAAGAGGCTGTCTTCCACTTCGAAAGTGAAGGAGGCATCGTATTCATCAACTTCAGCTTCGTCGTCATGATGAGGTTGTATATTTGAATTGTAAGAGTGGAATTCGGAATTGACAGTTATACCGAAGCGGTTGTTGAGTTGACTAATCATATAGAACCCATTCACGTTTTCAAGAGTGAAGCTTCCTGATTCCACGTCAAGGTTCCCTCTGAACATGATTGGATTGTTTTTGACAAGCGCTTCATCAGTTACCGTCCAATCGGTCCTTGAGTGTGATAGGTCCCCTCCGTCATTTTCAATCTGGATACCATAATTCAAATTGTTGTATATCTGGTTGTTCAGCAGTTCGAGTTCTGTATCCATCAAATAAATACCGGCTCCATCATCTTGTTTTCGATTGTAGGTGATCTCATTATTGTTCACCTCAGCGAAAGATCCTGATGAATAGATACCATAAGAATTATGCATGATGGTATTACCTTCGACGGTCACCGCCCATTCTTCACCAGTAGTTTCTAAACGGATACCATGATTCCAGTTATCGTTTATTTCATTATCAGCGATTTTTACAAAAGAGTTCTCTACATACACTCCGTAACCGCTTGGCCCCTCCGGATCACCGTTCTTATTTATCACGTTGCCTTCGATCGAAGGTCTCGCTCTAGTCTCAATTATCTCGCCATCTTCGTATTCTTCTATCAGGAAGAGAGAATCCAATATCGCCAATCCTACATCTTCATTTTCGATCAGATGTGAGCCTGTCATGGTAAGATCTCCACCATAAATAACTACAAGTCCAAGTTGGTTCTCTTCGCTTCTAAGATTTTCGATAGTACCGTTGACAGGAGTCGTTATACCTCCGGCTATTAAGCCGATACCTATACCTTCATTTTGTATCACCGTGTTGTCGATGATTTGTACGTCAGCTGTATGTCCGGATTGCGCAATAAGTCCATTCTCTTCATTCTCGCTAATGTCGTTTCCATTAACTTCTAAGTCCATTTTTCTATCAACAACTATCCAAACACCTTCTCCATTACCATTTACTTTATTGTTCGTAAAGATAAGATCTAAGTCATTTTCTGAGGATATGTAAACACCAGTGTTATCGTTACCTAACGCTTGGCTGTCTTCTAAGGCGAGGGTCATGTTTTCTCCAGACACAAATTCATATCCTTCGCCG
>JAGXLF010000068.1 GCA_018334835.1 Thermoplasmatota archaeon
CCGTTCTTTATCGCGTCATCTATGAACCTTTCTCCGGTCTCCACCGATTCCTTGATAGAGTTTCCCTTTGCGAGATTAGCGGCGATAGCCGAAGAAAAGGTACAGCCAGTCCCATGTTTGTGAGAGGTGAATTTTTCTCCGTAGATCTCTTTGAACTCTTTACCATCGAAGAAGATATCTACCACTTTTTCTCCTGCCTCGCCGGCTTTTACCACAACATTTTCAGCTCCCATACTATGGAGTTTCTTAGCTGTGTCCTTCATATCATCGATGTTTTTTATCTCAATACCTGTGAGTTTTTCGCCTTCTCTTATATTTGGGGTGATTATTAGAGATCGAGAGACCATCCCATCTATGTATTTCTCAACTGCTTCATCCTTTATCAATTGGTCTCCTGCCTTTGTCACCATGACAGGGTCTACCACAACTTTTAGTTCGTACTCGTCTATTTTCTGCGCTACGGTTCCGATTATTTTTGAGTTAGAAAGCATGCCAGTTTTTACCGAATTAACAGATATATCCTCTAAGACTGCATCAATCTGTTCGCTAACGATTTCCGCGGGGATGTCATGAACCGCTCTTACCTCTTTGGTATTTTGCGCCGTAACAGAAGTTATTGCTGCAGTCCCGTAAACGTCAAAGGCGGCAAAGGTTTTCAGGTCGGCTTCTATTCCGGCGCCTCCACCAGAGTCGGAGCCGGCTATAGTCATCGCTACCGGTATTTTTTTCATAATTACTCATCAATCCTTTTTATGTAATCGCCATCTCCCGATGAAAAGGTCGATCTCTCCGTTATCTTTTACTTCAAATCTCACGGAGTTTTTTTCTCCATTTCCATCCAAGTAGTAAAATTGGAAATCATCTACATTCTTTGTTTCCGGTATAATTATCACTTTTGTACTTTCGAGCCTTTCTTTAACAGTGAGTTTGAGCAGTCCAAATTCTTTTTCTATCTCCATCTCTTTTATACCTCTGTAAGACTTGTAGGTTCCGGTGATCATGTCCATCCTTTCGTTCCTTTTGAAGTAAGTGAGTTCACTCCCATCTTCGCCCTTAACGGTTTTTATGATCCTCTTTGCGACTTCTTCGTAAGAATTTCCGGGAATAGTGTTCCCACAGACAGCAATCCCTAAATCTCCGACGAATCCTATAAAACCTCCAGAAACAGCTATGGAACCACCGTGGCCCACGAACTTTTCACCGTCGAATTCCTTGACAGCCCATCCGAAACCATAGTCACCCGTTTCCCTAGTTATGTGTGCTTCATGGGCCTTGTCCAAAAGTTCTGAGTCGACGAGTTGTTCACCATTGAATTTTCCCCCGTTCATGTTCATTATCAAATAATTCGCGAGATCGTTAGCAGAACTCAACAAGCCTCCTCCAGGATGTCCTATCTCTCTTAGAGGGTAAGGTGTCTCTTCGGGTCCTTCCTCACCCATGAAGTACGGAGTCATGATGTCTTCTTCGTCCTCATCATAATCGAATCTTGATCTTTTCATGTTCAAAGGTTCAAATATCTCGTCTTGGATGAATTCCGGAAAAGGCTTGCCGCTCACTTTTTCGATCATCTGACCAAGGAGAGCGTAGCCTGAATTGAAGTAGAAGAATTCCTTACCAGGTTCAGCTGCGATCTCATCTTTGGCGCTGTTCAAGTGCGTGTAAAAATCATCTAGATCGCTTAAGGGTAGACCCCGTTCATCCATCTCTATCAGTCTGTCTATCAGGGCCTCGCTAACGCCCAAGGATGGCATGCCGGAAGAGTGTGTCAATAGATCGAAGATGGTTACGTTGTTGTCCCATTTTGTAGGTACATACTTCGTAATTTCGTCATCGAGATTTAATTCGCCTTTCTCTACCAGTTTCAATATAGCTAAAGCGGTAAAAGATTTGGTAATGGATGCCATGCCGTATAAAGTGTCGGGAGTCGCGGGAACATTCTCTTTTAAATCTTTTGCGCCAAAACCTCTAGTGTATATCTTTTCGTTTCCTTTAACTATAGATACGCTCACTCCAGGAACTTTATTTTCACTCATCCAATCAGCTATGAAGTCTTCCATCTTTTCCCTTATCTCGGGAGAAATTTTGTCTAATTTTTCATCCATCTCGGATACACCTCAATCCGTGAGTTTGTAGGAAAGATAACGGTAAATAGTTTTTCGGTCCCTAAAATCCATAAAGTCTATTACACCATTATAATATAGTTAGATAACTGACAATAAGAAGTGAGGACCATGACAAAATCCAAGAAGCTAGATGTGTTAGGAGAGACGTGCCCAGTTCCGTTAGTCGAGACGAGGAAAGCTGTTCGAAAATCTTCTCCAGGTGAAATCATCGAAGTTATTGGTAACCATCCTGAATCTAAAGAAGAGATACCTATGGCAGTAGAAGAGCTAGGTTTAGAACTTCTAGAAATCGAAGAGAAAAATGAACAATGGAGGATAAAAATAAAGATACCGGAGGAGGATTAATTTGGGAGAAGGCGATAAAGCTACTTTGATAGTCCACAGCGGAGAATTCGACAAGGTTTACAGCGCTTTGATAATAGGTACGGGGGCGCTCTCCATGGGTATGGAGGTCTCCATGTATTTCACCTTTTGGGGATTGGAAAGACTGAAGAAAAATGAATTGGACAAGGGTCCTCTCTCTAGGATGAATCTTTTCGGTCTCGGAAAGTGGATGATGAAAAGGAAATTGAAGAAATCCAACGTCAGAGAGATGGATAAATTACTAGAAGACTTCCATGAACTTGGAGGTAAGATCTTGGCCTGTGACATGACCATGGACATAATGGGAGTGGACAAAGAAGATTTAAGAGATGAAGTTATAACCGATTATTGTGCAGTCGGCACATATATTAAGGAGGCTAAAGAATCAGATGTTACCTTGTTCATATAGGTGGTAAAGATGAAAGATGAACCGATTTATTTGGATAATGCCGCGAGCTCAAAGATGGACGAGGAAGTGTTCGAGGCAATGAAACCGTACATGTTGGATAATTTTGCGGTGGCTACGTCGGATTTTGCTTACAGTATGGGTGTCGATGCGAAAGAAGCACTGAACGATGCCCGAGAGACTATCGCTGAAGAGCTCGGAGCCTCTTCGGAAGAGTTTATCTTCACTTCCTGTGCTACTGAATCTAGCAATCTAGCTTTGAAGGGTGTCGCGGAAAAACTCTCGGATGAAGGTGACCATATAATTATATCGGATATAGAGGACTTCCCTGTACTTAAAACCGCTAACAGATTGGAGAAGAAAGGTTTCGATGTCACTTATCTAGATGTAGATGGAGAAGGCTTTGTTGATCTTGAGCAATTGGAAGAATCGATAAACGAAGATACGATACTCGTATCTATCCAACATGGAAATCAGGAGATCGGGACTTTACAGGATATAAAGAAAGTTGCTGAGATTTGTAATGAAAAAGATGTGATTTACCATACCGATGCTACTCACACTTTCGGGAGGGTTCCTATCGATGTGAACGATATCCCTGTAGATCTGATCTCGGTCTCTGCACACACGATACATGGACCGAGAGGGATCGGAGGGCTTTATATAAGAGAAGGGACTCCACTGGAAAAGCAGATGGACGGCGGCTTTCAAGAGAACGATCTTCGAGCAGGAGTCGAGAATATCCCCGCGGCGGTAGGATTCGCTAAAGCTGTCGAACTGATAGATGAAGAGGAGAACGAGCGGATTAAAGAGCTTAGGGATAAATTGATAGACGGAATGAGAGAGAAGGTTCCTGATGTAGTGTTGAACGGACCTGATGAAAAGAGAACTCCACAGAACGCCAATATCACTTTCCACTACGTGGAGGGCGAGTCTATAACTCTTCATCTAGATATGAGAGGGATCGCCGTGAGTACCGGCTCCGCGTGTTTCAGCAAATCTCTAGAAGCTAGTCACGTGATCATGGGGATAGGCGGCGATCACGAAAGAGCTCACGGCTCTGTCAGATTCACTTTTGGTAGGTTCAATACTGAAGATCAAGTCGAGGAGGTCGTGAACGCGACTTCTGAAATCATAGGAAAATTGAGAGATATAAGCCCCTTGGGCGAAGAAGAGGAGGAATAATCATGGCAAATGCACCATATACCGAAAAAGTTATAGAATATTTTCAAAACCCGAAGAACGTTGGGGAGATAGAAGATCCGGATGGCTATGCAAAAGAAGGAAGTCCAGCTTGTGGAGATATGGTTGAGTTGTTCTTGAAAGTTGACGACGATACCCATGAGATAAAGGATATCAAGTTCAAGTCTTACGGTTGTGCATCTAACATAGCGACTGGTTCCATAATCACAGAGATGGCGATGGGGAGTACCATCGAAGAGGCGAAAGATATAAGCTGGCAGGAGGCTGCAGATGAACTTGGAGGTCTTCCTGATCTGAAAACGCATTGTTCCGTTTTAGCGGTCGATGCACTGAGAGAAGCTATCCGGAATTACGAAGAAAGACAGGGGATAGGAGAAGGGAAAAAAGAGACCACTGTAGAAGTGGTCAAAGAGCGGTTGAAACATGTGATGAATCCTATGACCGGCGTTGACGTTATCCAGACCGATCTGATACATGATATCGAAGTTGAAGATGGAAAGATATCGATTAAAGTTGATCTAGAAGAAGATCATCAGTTCGCCTCTGCCGTAAAAGAGGATATCAAGGAGAAATTGGAACCTAGATGGGACGTAGAAGAAGTGGTCGTGAAGTTCGTAGAGTAAAAAATTGAATTTCTTATGAATAACGAGAAATTAGAGGTAAGTGATCTACTGAAAATATAAGGATTTCTTCTTCCATGCCTCATATTTGATAGTGAACAGGAAAAGCTCCCTTACCATATCTAGAGAATGCGGTTGATTTTTAGCCTTTTCATTATGTTAAATTATTTATTAAAATAAGTTCTAAGAGTGATCGTTAGTTAAATTATCGTGGACAATCTTTATATTTACAGAATAATTTACTATAATCGATGGTCTTAAAATTCTTCATAAAGAGGGTATGGAAACTGATAGTATTGTTCATGGTTGTATTGATACTCAGTTCCTTCTGTTTCTATATTTTTGAATATGAAGAACCTGAAGATAGAGAGGAGGGATATTCAGGACCTGATGATTTTGCTGACTCGTTTTGGTACTCTATAGTGACCTTATCTACTGTTGGATATGGAGATAGATATCCGGTAACGACCGAGGGTAAAATCGCCTCGTTTTTCCTTATAGTTTTCACTTTTACGTTTTTAGGGGTTATAATCGGTAAAGTATCTGATGCGTTTAAAGAAGCAAGAGAAAGAGAGATGTTGGGTATGGAAGGAACAGATTTTGATGACCATGTGGTTATATGTGGCTGGACCAATATCGGTAAAGTAACTCTAGATGAATTGATGGCTACTAAGCAGAAGACTGTTGTTATAACTGATGACGAGGACGAGATAATAAAGATACGGGATGCTGGAGATGAGGACTACATCTATACAGTTTATGGAGATTACAAGAACAAGAAGGTGTTGAAACGAGCCAATATCCAAAACGCAACAACAATAGTTATCGCAACCGATGATGATACTGAATCACTTATCATATCACTCACAGTTAAAGAACTAAACCCTGATGCCAGGATGATCGTATCTATACAAAACGATGAGTTGAAGAATACACTTTACTCCGCCGGTGTAACATATGTATCTTCTCCATCTGAGATGGCGGGTAGGATGGTTGCCAGTGCTGCCTTTGAACCGGAGGTCGCTCGTTTCATCGAGGACGTCACCACGTCTACTTCTGGTTACGATGTTCAACAGTACAGAATATCATCTCGCTCTTATGCTAACGGCATAACGGTAGGTAAATTTCAAGAGAAGGTACGAAAGGAGAAAGGTCCCCTATTGGTGGCTTTAGGTAAATATAGGCCTGGTGAGAAAAGAGACGAAGGTAGTCCAAAAAACTGGAAACTCATCACGAATCCTGCTCCAGATGTTCAAATTAAAGAAAACGATATCCTGGTTGTGATAGGTGACCGGAAAGAGAATGAGAGATTAGCGAAGTCACTGAATTTGAAGCAAGGACGTTGACGTCGTAAATCAAACTATCATCGAGTTAACTTATCTAACTCATTCTGCATATATTTGACAAACTCTTCATGTTCATCTTTTTTTATAGATATCTCCCCTTTTTTATCATAATCTATTGGCCCAGTAGGGAACTGATTGAGAATCAATGAACTATTTATGGCTAATTAGGATCGCTTTATCGGATTAGTTGTTATCTTGGCAAGCATGCATGTACTTTAGACAAAAAGGCCCAGCTACTGAAGAAGATATCTACAAGACTAAATCTGAAGAAAAAACGGAAGAAATTGAACCTGAAGAAGCGCTAGATGAAGCCGCAGAAAAGAAAATCGACGATAATAGCATTAATATCGAAAAAATTATGTACATACACTCCCCTAGAACATCCATATGGCCAAAAGCGTTGTAGCAGTGGCTCCAAAGGCTAATAGGAGAGGAGGAGCTGATATAAACCCGGTTAAAACACCTTTAACGGGGATATTAACTCTCGCTACAATTTTGGACAGAGAAGGTTATGATGTCAAATTCTACGACGAAACCTTCACTAAACCAGATTATGATGATTTAGATCCAGATTTTTTGCTTGTAAGTTGCATGAGCGCTACAGCTAAGAGAGGATATGAGATCGCAGAATTTTTCAAAAACAAGGATACAAAGGTCCTCATAGGAGGGATTCATCCTTCTTTCAAACCGAGAGAGAGTCTTAAACACTGTGATACGGTGGTAACAGGAGAAGCGGAAAAAGTTATCGTACCTATTCTTGAAGGTGAGTATGAAGGGGAAAATATAGTAAAGGGAGAACCTGTTAGAAACTTAGATAACATCCCTTTTCCCGATTATGACCTGGTGGAAGGCCTATCGAAAAATCCCGATAAAGTTTCTATATGCGCTTCTCGAGGCTGCCCTTACAGTTGCAAGTTCTGCTCTTTGAACAAGATGTTCGGTAATGTTACTAGGACGGTTTCCAATGAAAGAGTGATCGAATTTTTAGAAAAAATAAAGACTCTAAATACTTTAGTTTTCGACGAGCCTAACTTTCGTGCAGATAGAAAAAGGGCTACATCTTTGCTAAAATCTATGAAGGAACACGGCATCTCACCAAAACGAATATGGATGGATGTTAGCCTCCATGCAGCGGAAGATGAAGAGTTTCTTAGACTTTGTAGTGAAGTCTCCGAACTCCACTTCACTATAGGCTTGGAATCCATTAACAAGAAGGCGCTGAATTATTATTCTAAGGGAAAAAGGTTTTCTATTGAGAAAATGAAAGAGTGTCTCGAAAGGATAAAAGACTTTGGCATAAAAATACAAGGTTCCTTCGTTTTTGGCTCGGACTACGAGAAGAAAGATGTCTTCAAGAACACTTTAGAATTCTGTAAAGAAACAGAAATCGAGTTTCCTACATTCTGCCCTTTGACTCCATATCCCGGAACCGATTTCAGGAAGGAACTTTTAGAACAAGATAGGATCTTTACCGATAATTGGGACCTGTATGATAATGTCCACACCGTATTTTATCCCAAGAATATGAGTCCTTATGAGCTTCAAGAGGGTATAATATCCTGTTATGAGGAGTATTATAATCTCAAAAAAGGATTGAAACACTTCATCCGAGGGCAATTCTTCTATGGAGGTGCGACCTTTTATCTCCACTATCTATTTTGGAAGATCAAAAAAGAAAACAGAAGATATCTGCAAGCGCTTGAGAAGATCTCTGGTCCGGAACGTAAACGAACTGATTTAAAACTCTTTAATAATGTGTAACATTCAGAATACATTCGGTTTTACCACTCTTTAAAAAAGAGATAATGAAGTTGATCTAGTAGCCCTTCTCAATATCGACCAAATTCACCTCTTCCCCATTTGCGAGTGATTCTAGTATCTCCGCTAGATTTCTAATCCGGTACCTACCTCTTTCCTGTATTTGGGTAGCTCTGTGCGGACTGAATATCACGTTATCGAATTCGTCTAGTGGATAATCCGAGGGGAACGTGTCTGTTCTAGACTCTTCGTCTGGCGGGTAATTCCACCATACGTCTATTCCTG
>JAGXLF010000069.1 GCA_018334835.1 Thermoplasmatota archaeon
ACTAAAGAGCAGATTAAAAATCGGATTCCAGATGGGCAGCCTAATCTACCACAGAAAGCTCTTTTATCAGGTGCTTCTGTGGCCATCGAAGAACTTGATGAAAATGGAAGCGAAAATGCAGTTGGAGGTATAATCACGATCACGGATGGACTCAGTACCCAGGACGCAGACCAATTCAAATACGCACCTGGAGGTGGATCTGGTGATGAACCGAGCGAGATCGGGGCTGTTCAATGGTATGGTGGACCCGAAGGTCAGAAGGGAGTATTGGGTATTCCATATAACATCATGTCATTAAGTATAGCTAGTGAGGGGGACGACGATGATGATCCAGGTCCTCCAGGTCTAAATCAAGGTCCTCCAGGAAGTGGTGGTGGACTTAATATCGAACCCCGACATCATTGGATTTCAGCGACATCGACTGCAGATGTTTCTTATGGCATTTTAGAGAGAGAACCAGATAATTTAGAGGTTCTTTATAAGATGTTTGTCACAGATTTGATACAAACGGAAAGAGGTGAGTTGAGATCGATACCTACAGGCGATTCAGACCATGAGGATAATGATATGAATGGTATGTCTCCTTCGAATAATGGAGAGGTAGTAGAGAATACACAATTTTTTGTGTATTCCGATGCTTTTACGACCGGTCATTTCGATGATGACATCGATTATTACGATTGGGAAGGAGGTGATCGGGTTCCAGCCTATGGAGTATACGATGAATTTGATTTTGAAATTGCTAATAGGGGAGGAAAAGATGTTGGCACAGATGATTGGATTGTTGCAGAATCAAATCAAGCAGGCAATAGATTAAGAAATACTGTATACCCTAGAAATACACTCGATGAATTAAAAGGGTCTTACGATGTTAATGGAGCGAATGTATCACTATTTATTAAGGGAAGCTTAGAATTAAAAATAATTAAAAATGGCGAAACACTTGACAAAACTATTGAGGGTGATGATGAATACAAAATAATCCCTCTTGAAGATCAAAATTTTGAAATATCAGACCCTGAGCCTTTTGAGTTCATTTTGGAAAATAAAGATGGGGGCACTGTTAAAATTGACGATCTCGTTTTCACGTACGATATAAATTACTACCCACCAGATCATGAATACAGAGAGAAAGTCGGAACCAACAGAACCTATCGATACATGACCACTCCCTCGATGAAAATCGGAGATGTTGAAGAACTCAACAGCGCTACTCTAGAATTCCAGAACAGGTACAGAGCTACCGAAGGTACAGCCGGCGGTTTTATCTATCTGTGGGGTAAAAATGATCAGAGTACTGATTGGGTCTGGAACAAATCTAACAGGCTTTACGTCGAGCCTGAACAGTCATATACCGGCAACCTAAACTTCGCTAGGATCGATGAACAAAATGAAGAAGGAGGGCCAAATATCACTGGTCACGAAGGGACTGGCGATCTCAGATTAGAGGATAGAGAAGGCAACATACCTTATTGGGTCTTCAACGGGAAGAGTGCTGACAGAACCTTTGACTGGAGACACACCTCTGTTAATGTGGGTAGACATGAGGACTTCCTGAAAGATCATGACGAGGTAAGAGCCGTCTTCATGTTCGCTCAGTTCGGCGGTATAACGAGAGAAGACGGCTGGGAGCCGGAGATGGGATGGTATATCGATGATGTTAGGTTCAAAGCTTCTTATGAGTGGGATGAAGATGGACCCGGCCACTGGAAACTCACAAATGCAGAAGGTCTCGAAGAGGAGATGGGTATTGATATCAACCCTGAAGAGGATGATGAATACCATGATCATACATTGGGCACCGAAGAAGGCCACTACTGGATCTTCACCTCTAAAGACAATGATGGAAATGATAAATTACCTCAAGGCGTAGATTCCAGCCTTTACACGCATCCTATCTACTTGGAAAAAGCGGAGGATCCGAGATTATCTGCCTACATGAAGTTCAATCTAGAGGATGATGGTGAAGAATCTCCTCCGGATGGATTTAGAGTCGAGATTTCATCGGATGACGGGAGAACTTGGCAGTCTTTGACCTCAGGAAATAGACCTACTGCAGGAACTAGCGGCGACAGCGGTTACGGATGGAAGAACCTCGATACACTTTCTAAATTGAATGTTGACCTTTCGGCATGGAAAGGAGAGATCATACGTCTCAGGTTCAGAGTCTTCACCAATACCACAGAAAACAATAATAACGATCTGCCCAAGGCGATATTCATAGACGACGTAGTGGTGGCAGAAGCTGATATGGGGATAGGAACATCCGAAGAGACTTCTTCACTCCAATCTCAAGAAACTGTTATGACAGCAAATCTAGAGGAAGAAGCAGAAGAAGAACAGGATGAAAGTGAACCGGAATCTTTGAGAATGGAAAGATCAACTCCTCTCGATATAAATCAAATGGTTGAGGCCACATATTACCAAAGAAGTACTATTGCTTTTGAATCTCTCACCAAACTAGTATACTGGTGACTTCGAACAATAGTACAACCGTATCTTTCATTTTTTAATTTTTTCAACCCGACCCAAAATTATATTAGATAAGAGATAGATGAAAGTCCAGAAGGTTGACCATGCCTGAAGAAAAGACAGAGATCAGCGATATCAAAGGTGTCGGACCTAAACTGGCAGAGAGGATAGAACAAACTCTAGATATCGACTCCGTAGATCAATTGCTCGAAATCACAGAGGAACAGTTGACAGAAGTGAAAGGTATAGGAAGTAGCAAGGCCGAAAAGATCCTAAACAACATCAAAGAGATGACCAATTTTTGTAGTAGATGTGGAGAAAAATACGTTGGTAAAGGCAATTGCCCTGAATGTACCGCAGAGTTGGAAGAGGAACTCGAGACGATAAGGGAAGATATAGAATCCTTTAAAGAAGATACTTTTCCAGAAAAAAGATGGCACATCGGAAAAATCTTAGAGAAGACAGGTTCCAAACTCTCCGAAGGAAAATTCAAAGAGGTCACTGACCTCATAACGTCAGTGAGAGAAGAATTCGCAAAGACACAGCAACTTTCCGATAAGCTATCAGAAGTGGAGGAAAGGCTAGACGAAAAAAAAGCGATTGCCCTATCCACCTACGAAGAAGAGTTGAGATTGGCCCGAGAGTATATGAGACATGGAGATTACGAAGAAGCTCACAATAGAGCAGATAAGATACTAGATTATCTCGAAGAAGAAAAAAGGTACAGAGATGCAGACCCTTTAGAACTTTTGAAAGAAAACGTCGAAGAGTTCAGCAAGCACATGATGGGGATAGGACTTAGAGACGGAGAAAAGATATACGGCAGTGGTCTTCGGACGTTGGAAGATGTTTACAAGGCCGGATCAAAAAAACTTCAAAAGAAAGCCGATATAGAAGAGTCTAAAGCCGAAAGACTGGTGGATGCGTTAGATCTGCTGTTCGAAGACTTGGAAATCGAAAGAGAGCGTGAAGAAGAAACTTTACAAAAAAGAGATGATGAGGAAACGACGAAAGAAGAGGAGATATTCAGTGTTGCTCAGGAAAAAAAAGAGGAAGAAAAAGAGAAGAAAGAAACTAAGTCTGTAAGCGAGACAAAGAAGAAAGAAAGACCAAAAAAACCTAAAAAAGTGAAGAAAAAGAAGGTCGTCAAGAAGCGTCCAAAAAAGAAAAAAGGATCTATAAGTACAGAGGAACTTCTCTCGCTTGAAAAAGAACAGATACAAAAAAATGAGAAAGAACTCAAATATTGGATACCCGCGATCATCATACCTATAATCCTTGCGATCGCAGCTTACGTTCTATTTTATATGTTCTAAGAACCCAAAAGTAAACCTAACTCACAGTTCTCTCTCAACTTTTCCTCTCGCCGCGTTTATCACCACTATGCCGTCAGTACCTTCAACCGCCCACATCGGCACGTAAACCATACCTTTGTTTTCAAGTTCTATATCCTCTTCGGAAGGACCTTCCTGACTTTTCTCCACTATCGTCGCTCCGTTCTCTTCCCATCTTTTCTCCTTCTTCTCAGTATATTTCTCTTTCAGCGATTTCAAAGTTTTTTCATCGCTTTTCTCTTCCGGTATGTTCGGTTCTAGTTTGACATGAGACCTCTTTAACTCAGAGATTATCTGGAATGGCTTCTCCCAAAAGTTGAGTTCACCTGAAACCGCATTGAGGTAAACCTTTCCCGATTCAGCATCTTTGATCTTGTACTCGAACACGTAGTGAGGCACCACTTCCAACCTGTATTTAAAACCACCAACCAATTTTTCTCCGAGCTCAGAGACCTCCTCAAAATCTATTATCGGTTCTAGAACGCCTTCTTTCGTCTCGTGTTCGATATCGAATTCAAACTCCCTCTCAGGACCTTTGATTCCTTCTTCGCCTTCCTCAATACCTTCAAGAGTAGATTTCTCAAGCACCATCTCTCCTAATTTCTCTATCAATACATCTCGGTCCCATACCAAAGTATCTTCAGGAAGCGATTCTCTTGTCTCGGCAGGCAGTTCCTCCGTAGTTATCAAAACACTCTTTTCCGAAAACTCTTCCAGCTTGAGAAGATCATCTTCGTGAACCACTGGACCAGCGATAATAAGGGCCAACCTCTCTTCTCCTGTATCCACCACGGTCTTACCTTTTTCGCTCTCTACTATCTCGTATCCGTCGTACTCGAGATATTCCTCAAGAAGGCGATAAAAGTCTTTCACATTATCCCACTCATCTGAACTATCTTCTACTGCAGTAAATCCTAATCACTTCTTACATTTAAACCTAATTATTTTAGATCTAGAATCTCATTCCTCGATGGAGGCACGTGCCATCTGTCTATTGTCGGCAGAAACACAACCCTCCTTATTGGCAGCGATCAGACCCAATGTATGCTCTTCGGGGAACTCTTCAACGACAATCTCACATCCTCTCTCGAGTCCGTACTCACCTATCATATCATGACATCTTTTGGAGGAAAGCCTCTTGGTTATCTCTTCGCCTTTTCCCGTCGCAACTACAGCACCATGCTCTCCTACGTAAAAACCACTTCCTATCAACGGGCTGTCTCCGACTCTGCCTCTTATCGAGTAGCTGGTCCCCCCTGTAGAGACTGCGGCAGCCGCTTCACCGTCCTCGTATGCCACGCACCCTACTGTTCCGCCCTGCATCTCATCATAGAACTTTTTGTAGTCTTTCAGCTTCTCCTCAGTACCGAGCTTTTCCCTCATCTCTTCTAATTCATCGATCCTATCTTCAGTTTTGAGATCTTTAGATTCAAAACCTCTCTTCTTCCCCAACTTTGTGGCGGAATCTCCAACCAATAATAGATAAGGTGAATCGTGAACTATCTCAGCTATACGGATAGGGTTCTTGACCTCCTCTATAGCCGCTACTGATCCTATATTGTGCTCTGATTGAACTGCGGCGTCCATCTGAACCGATCCGTCCAATCTCAATCTCGAACCTCTGCCCGCATTGAAGGTGGGATCGTTCTCCAGTTCTTCGACGACTGCGATGACCGCTTCCAAGGCACTCATACCTTCTTCATAACCCTTTTCGACTGCCTTCATGACTTGTTCATCTCTCTCCCGAGGACTGCCAACTCCTCCATGAGCTATCAAAATCATGGTGCTCTATTTACAGGTGTTTAATTACTGTTTTGCCCCTATCTGAACTTTTAATTGAATATCTAAGGCATCTCTACCTTGAACAATTATTGCCAAAGGGTTTATATCACAGGATGATAGAATTATGAAAAGATGCACGAATACTCTGTGATGAATCAATTGGTCTCGGCTCTCTTAGACGAACTGGAAGGAAGAGAACTCGATGCGATAAAGGAAGTCAGGATAGAGGTCGGAGAGCTGACATTTCTTGGAGAGGAACAGATGAAATTCGCCTACGAAACGTTGAGCCGGGATACCATCCTCGAAGGTTCCGAGTTAAATATCGACTCTATCCCATCCAAGATAAGGTGTGAGGAGTGCGGATACGAAGGAAGTGTCAATTACTCCGATGGAGGATACGCTCATTACAACATCCCAGTGATCAATTGTCCAGAATGTGATTCAAAACCGGAAATAGTTAAGGGAAAAGAGACCAAAATCGTGGGCGTTACAGCAGTGGAGGAATGATATGAAACCAGATCTTGATCAGTTCAAATTTAGAGATGAAAAAAAAGCTCAAAAGATAGTGAAAGAGATAGATCGCAGTGAACTAGATATCAAGCTAATGCACGTCTGTGGAACGCATCAAGATACTCTCGTCAAACATGGACTCGAACCGATGTTAGAAAAAGTAGGAGTCGAGATAATCCAGGGTCCCGGATGTCCCGTATGCGTGACAACTCAGAGAGAGATAGAAGAGATGATCAGGTTGGCTGAAGACGGGAAGACGATAGCTGTTTTTGGAGACATGATAAACGTTCCTGGAGTGGACAAAACGCTCTCAGAGATCAGGAGTGAAGGAGCCGATGTCGAGATAGTTTATAGTGTGGATGATGCTGTCAAACTAGCCGAAGATAGGGAGGAAGAGATCGTTTTCATCTCAGTTGGATTCGAAACGACTGTGCCCTCCACAGCTAACGTGATAGTTGAAGAGCCTCCGCAAAACTTCAGTATATTGAGCTGCAACAGGGTGATCCCTCCAGCTCTCGAAGCGATACTGGAGATGGGAGAAGTCGACCTAGACGGTCTGATAGAGCCGGGTCACGTCAGCACGATAATAGGTACAAAGCCTTATGAACCTCTATCGGAAGAATATTCTATACCGCAGGTCGTAGCCGGTTTTGAACCTCTCGATCTTTTGATGGCCGTTCTGATGCTTTTGAGACAGGTCGAGAGAGGCAAAAGTGAAGTCGAGAACGAGTACGGCAGAGTTGTTAAGGAAGAGGGGAACAAAAAAGCTCTAGAGATGATCGACGAAGTTTTTGACCCTAAAGACGTCGAATGGAGAGGTTTCCCCGAAATACCAAAATCTGGATTGGAATTGAGAAAAAAATATCAATATTACTCTGCGAGAAAAAGATTCTCCGATTCCTTGGAAGAGTTGAAGGACAGAGAATTCGAGGAGCCCGAAGGGTGTCTCTGTGGAGAGGTCCTGAGAGGCGTTATAGACTCTAAAGAGTGCGACCTATTCGGAGAAGAGTGTACTCCTTCTAACCCAGTAGGACCGTGCATGGTGAGCAGGGAAGGAGCCTGCAACATCGAATATAGGTACACTTCAGGCTGAAGGTATATTCGGGCGGTGTGACGTCCTCCTTCACCCTAGAAGCCGAAGGAATGAAATTCCTTCTTAGTTTGGAAATCCAAAAGGATTTCCGAAACAGGGTGAGGCTTCCTACGGAGCCACTGACTCCTTGCACAAGCCCGGAGGTTGCATTCCGCTCGCCGACTTTTTGTTTTACCCAAACACAGAGGTCGGGTCGTCGCTTCCAGCTCAAAGGGCCGCGCCACAACACCATGTCAATTCATGATCGGCCCCTGCCTGCAAAAGCGGTCTTTCCCAGACTTTCCGCAGGCCCGTGTCTGGAACCTCTACCTAGAACATACGGCTCTGAATATTTAAGTGTTCATCAAGGGGGTGAGTGAAAGTGGCATTTATCCCTACAGCAGAGCTGTAGGGTTTTCTGCTTTAACACCCTATAAAAAACGCTAAAACGATAGTCATAGCTACCGATGATGATACAGAGTCCCTTATCATATCACTCACAGGGAAGGACATGGATCCTGAGGCTAGGATGATAGTGTCGATCAACAATGACGAATTGAAGAACACCCTTTACTCCGCGGGTGTGACCTATGTATCTTCTCCTTCTGAAATGGCGAGTCGCATGGTTGCTAGTGCTGCTTTTGAACCGGAAGTAGCACGCTCGTAGAAGACATCACCACCTTAACTTCTTGCTATGCCGTACAACAGTACATGATCTCTCCCAGTTCTTACGCAAATGGTATGTTGTAGGAATTTCAAAAAAAGATGCGCTCCATAAGGGGGCCTTTAATGGTTGCTATAGCTAAATACAATCCTAGAAAGCGGGAAAAACGAAAAAAGTCCAAAAAATTTGAAGTTGATGAAAAACCCATCTCCC
>JAGXLF010000070.1 GCA_018334835.1 Thermoplasmatota archaeon
AGTAATAAATGCCCACCTGTCATCAAACAGATCAGAAAGTCGTCTATTACTTCTTCATAACCGAAGATGACCTTACTTATTTCTTCCTTTAACTGCTCGAACATTTTTCCATATATTTCTAAGTCTTCCAATCTAATCCTCTCCTTTATCGACGTTGATGAAACGTTCGTTTATCATCTTGAGTTTATCTTTATCCCAATCGGGATGATTATTTAACACTTTTCCGACCGGTTCTTCTTTTTTCTCTTCGCTCATTAAAACAGATAGGACTACATTTATTTTTTCAAAGATGACAGCCTTAAAATCGGAGAACATGAAGAAAATTCCTGTCCCTAAACCTATCAGTAGGAAAACTGTCGCTATGACCAAAGTGGGAAAATCTCCCGTGTACATCATCCTGAATACAAAGCTCATCTCTCTGTGGCTTTCATCGAAGATTATATCGGACCTTCCTTGCGAAAGATAATCCAATAAGTTTTCGCTCAACACTTTATTATCTTTCCTGTTCTGCATCGAATTGATAAATATACTCGGGTCTGAAACAAGTATCAGTTCTCCTTCGCCGTAATCTTCTATTGTGATCAACGGATACTCTTTGAAAGGTTCATCTTTATCTTTCATCCTGTTTTCGTTTTCGTCTAACCAAGAAGCTTTAGAGCTTGCCACGATCGTAGTAGCGTTTTCCTTCTTATCGATCGCGGTGGGCGAGTTGAGCATGATCTGATCGACATTTTGATTACTTTCGTCTTGAGTCAGTTGATGCTCACTTATATTGTAGGCCACACCGAACTCCGGTTTTTTCTCAAAGGATAAATCCAGCAGTGGAGAAGAATGGAAAGAAGAGTCCGTATCGAGCCCGCTTAGTAGGGAGTTTCCACTTCCAAAATCGTCTGCAAGTACTAACCTTCCTCCATTATCGAGGAATTCATGGATAAAATCTACACTCTCTCCACTAAAATCTTCTCTAGGGCCGATTATCATTATGCTTGTCTTGTTAGGCTCCACATCGTATTCGTTCAATTCTCTCTGAGTGACTTCCGTCCTTTTTCCCTCTGCGAGTTCTATATTAGGAGTGAAAGCCCCCATATCTCGAGCTCTAACCGCAAGATTACTGCATCCATCCCATCCGGGATTGTATATGCTGAAATCGCTCTCATTGACTACCAACGGAGCCGAGACTGAAAGGAAAATTATCAAAAATACGATAGCGATCACGATGATATAGATAGTAATCCTATTCATCCCCTTTCTCATGATAAGACCTCCTCGGTAACTCTAGACAAAGAAGAGTTGAACTCTTCTAGCTCTGAAGAACTCACATCTCGGTCCGTAAAAAGAGCTTTCTCGAACAATCCCGTGATAAATCTGATGTCTTTTCTGATCCCGCTGAATCGAGGATGGGTACCTACCTCTTTTTCAATCTCCCTGTGTGTTTTACCTCTGTAAAGTTCCACGATCCCATGATTCTTCAATATATTAAGCAGGTCCGAATATGTGTCTATGACTTCATCGTCCGAGGCCGCCTTGGGCAAGGAGGGTTTAGAGGGCTTCTTTTCCCTTTCCACCGGCTCCTCTATCTTTTCTTCTTCACTCTTACCACTGAAATAGTAGGCCGCTACTGATATGATTCCGAGCGACGCCGCTAGAAAGACTAGAAAAAGGGGTCTCTGCCAAAATCTTCTTTCCTCTTCGACCTCGACCATGATCTCTCTAGATTCCACACTTCTATACTTTTCAGGCCCTTCAAAGGAAACCTTCAAAATGTATCTCCCCTCATCTAGATTTATATCTTCAGGGATTGAAAAGGTGAAATGGCCATCTTCATCTGTGGTGATGTTTTTTATAAACTTTTCATCTAAAAAGATGGTCAAATTTTCCTGGTCTTCCAAGTCTATACCTTCACCTGAGGAGACGTTAATCAATCTGCCTTTAAAGGTTTGATCGTTATAATCCCCGATAGTCAATTTTTCAGGATGTTCTTCGAATTCTATCTCGACGGGTATGCTCACTTCAAAGCTCACGTTGGAAGAAGCCGATGAGATCGTTTTATTCCCTGTGTAGTTCACCCAGACTGTACTCACACCCCATCTGAAAACTTTAGATTCGTAACTTAAATTAAAAGTACCATCCTTACCAGGAAAAAACGTCTGATTCATTGAATCATTTAGGTCTATTTCCGTTAAATCTATTGCAGCGTCCGTTTCGAAGGTTCCAGGTATTGTGATATTCTCCTCATAGTATGCCTGTTGGTCTGTTTCTAACTCAATATCGGGAGAATAGGGGACGATCTCGATGGTGAGATTTTCTGAGCTGATGTTCGCAGTTTCATTTTCAAACTCAACCCGGAAACTGATATTCTCAAATTCCTGATTCCAGCTGATGTTGTAAGAATATCGATATCTTCCGTTTGAAGTAGAGATACTTATATTTTCGTCTTCACTAACTAATGAGATGTTTGCGTTATTTACGAATTCCCCGTCTTGGAAGAAATATCCGTGTATTTCAACGCTACCTCCTGGGTGACCTTCGTTAGGTCCAGAGATTGTCAGTTCTGATATTCCACTTCTCTTCCTCAATTCATCTAAATTTGTTTCGTATATCTCTTTCAGATAATCATGATTTTCATCCATTAAATCTTTCAATTCAGAGACGTCGAAGATGTCTTCATCTATTTCTTGAATATTTTCTTTCATAGAAGGAAGGATTGTCTGATTCATTTTGTCAAAATGGTTAAGAGAGTTTGTAACTAAATCCTTTATATCCTCTCCTTCCTTTAAAAGTTCTACTGCTTCGGTCATGTTAGAGACCAAATAATCATGTCGCCTGGTATAATTTCCTAAGTTCTTGGATATGCGGTAAAATGGAAGAAAATATTCCTCCAGATACTCAGCGCTCTCGACTTCTTCTTCTTTAATCTCCTCAAAAACCGAATAGGGTTCTGATAAATTTTCTTTTAAATCCCTCGCTATCTCCTTGGAACGGTTGAGATGCTCTCGAGTATACTCGTCCGAAAGCATATCTTCTTCATCCTTTTCCATAGTATAATTGACCCACAAAGCCTCTTGAAGGCTTCTTTCTATATCTTTCTGGGCTATTCTCAATGTACTGAAAAGTCCTTCCAGATCTTCCTCTGCCTCATCCGGATTTTCGTGAGTAGGGGATGCAGTGGTCAACACGAAAGTAGATGTTAGGATTATCAATACCAATGCAATGGATACGACTCTCAGCTTTCTAGCCATTGGGTAAGTTAAATAATAGGGGGCCATTAAAACTTTTCTTTCAACTAAACAAATAAGATAAAATCATCTGTAAGTCTGTATCTCTTCACGATATGATTGAGTCGATGTTCTCCTCGCTTGAGCCAAAAACTTTTTATTTGCCTATATTCTTCCAGCCGCAATGGCTAGAGAACGTTCAAACCTTAGGAGATTTATTTACTTGCTCATCGCTGTGATCATCCCAGTATCAGGGGTCTTGGTGAACCACCTGTACAGGCCCAACAATATACTGCTCTCTATATTTTTTATTGTTTGGATGGGTTTTTTCGTTTTAGCCCTCGAACCTTTTGATATGGAAGAGGAAGAAACCGTAGAGCCATAGAGCAGTACTCAAGATCTTCATCATCGCCTCGAAAAAGGCTCAGTAGGGGTATGATCATCATTCAATTTCGCTTAAACGAACTTCCATTATAAAATTCTTCTTTTCTAGACCTATAAATCCATTATCAAAGTAGCGTAAATCGGATAAGAAATTCCTCATTCACTGATCTTCATAGATTTTTATCAGATTGTGACTTACAAATAAGACTAGTCCTGAGATGACTACTATCGGTATAGCCGGTAAAAATCCGAAGTCAGGTACCAGCTCGTAGTGATACAGGATTAACATAGATAGACCTGTTAAAATGGATAACATACAGGCTCTACCCTCAGCTTTCCAGTAAAGAACTCCTAGAGTCGATGGATACAGGATAGCTAGACCGGTAAAGGCCCACGTAACGATTTTGAATATGGTGGCAGGAGGATCATAAGCTATAGCAAGACCGATCAGAGCCAATACGATCACCATGATATGACCGATAGAGTAGTCAAAATCTTCGCTGTCAAAGGGGATATAGGGATGAAATATGTCTCTAGTGAACATCGAACTCATTGTCAAAAGTTGGCTGTCTGCAGTTGACATGAATGCTGCAAAGCCACCACTCATTATCAACGTGGATAACCAAAGAGGAGCATATTTCTCCAACATCATCGGAAGGATACTGTCCGCTTCCTGTCCACTAAGTCCTGGAATCGCCCCTCGCCCCATGACTCCTATCATTATAGGTAGTAAGAACAGCAAAGCCGTAACTGCAGGGAATATTATCGATGCTCTTTGCAAGCTCTTTTCGCTGTCTGCAATAAAAAATCTTTGGAATAATTGAGGGAACATGGGATTACACAATGACCATAATACTGAATAACTGAGCCATATCTTCACGGAGATGGTACCTGATCTGATGAATAGACCCGGATCATTATCAATTGCTTGTTCATGAGCAGCCTGTAATCCACCTAGGTTATAAGCGAGTACGATGACTGCAGTCAATAAAAGGAAGATTATCATCACTCCCTGTAAAACGTCGGTCCACGCGATGGTTCTCATCCCTCCAAGGAGAACGTACACTATAATAAACACAGTAAGGAAAACCGCACCATAGAAATAAGGGATCGCACCGTTTGTAAGTGCACTCAATACATAGCCGGCACTCATGGGTTGGATAGCTAAATAAGGTAAAGTGAAGATCACCATCACACCCACGTATAACATCCTTAATGTATGACTGTTTGTTTCCCCTCCGATAAGTTCTGGTGGAGTTATGTATCCTTTTTCCCTCCCTAAAACCCAAACTCTCCGACCGATTATATAAAAGGAGAGAGCAGTGAACGATGTACCGAAACCCATGACCCCGTAAAATGCGTATCCTTTAGTGTATGCTTCACCCGCAAACCCCAGAAACGTGAAGGCCGAGAAGTTAGTGGCTGCTAAAGTAAAAAAAAGAACAAAAGGTCCTATCTTTCTATTAGCTAAAAAATAATCCTGGATACTTTTTTTAGATACCTTATAACCGTAAATTCCAAGAAGGACAGTGAAAGAAAGATAAGAAGTTATAATACTCAGGACAAGAATTGTAACATTCAAATCAATCCCTCCAATAAAATATAACAAAGAGATAGATCAAGAAAGATAATAAGATTTGCAAGATCACTAATCGGATAATCCATATCGGCAGGAAATCAAATACTAGTGTGTCTACTCCCCAATGCCAAAAATCTATAGAAAGTATGAACATCGCTCCAAATATCACCATCCAAACTATCCTGTTTTCCCTAAGCCAGCATTGAATCCTCTCTTTCATATGAGCACCTATATGCTGTTTCCTGGCTTGGTCGGCTGGAAACAGGAAAACATTGCCTGCAACTTTGTTAGTCTAAATTGATATATATTTATTTTGCTCTACTTTTCATTTGTTCAACCGAAATTTGTTTTAATCCTTGTTTAATAGATAACAACATGACCGTAGAAGATGTAAGGTTCGTTGTAGAAACGAAAAGCGAATTGGATATCAAAAATATCACTGAAAAAGTAAAAAAGATAGTCCAAAAAAACGATATTCAGGAAGGAACAGTTACTCTATTCGTGGCAGGTTCAACTGCTGCTATAACCACTATCGAATACGAATCGGGCTTGATCCACGATATTTCAGAAGCACTAGACAGATTATTTCCGAAAGATATTCATTATAAACATCACGAAAAATGGCACGACGGTAATGGACATTCACATATCCGAGCTTCTTTCATCGGTCAATCGTTTACAGCTCCGATCACTGATGGCGAACTTGAGCTCGGTACTTGGCAACAGATCATCCTGTGTGATATGGATGTGAAATCAAGGAGCAGAGAAGTGATAGTTAAGATGATAGGAGAATAATATTCAGCTTTTCTTAGAGATAGCGGCTATCAGGGCTTCAAGTTGAATCCTTTCATTCGATCCTTCTACCAATCTGAATTCAGTTTCTCCTATCCTGTCCACCAACTCCATCTTTTTCCGATTATCCATGGGTACCTCGTATATTTCATCGTGGATCTGCTTTATTATGTCCTCTCCTGAGAGGCCATTTTCTACGATCAATTCATCCAATTGTTTTTTTGCTTCCATGAAGTTTCCTTCCACAGCGTCCTTCATCAGTCTCTTTATATCTTCTGGCCGTGCTATATTTGCACTTTCCCTTACTATTTTTTCTGTGATGTCTGAAGTGGTAGAAGCTGAGATCTGGAGTAGATTGGTGATCCTCCGGAGGTCGCCTCCAACAACGCTGATCAGCAATCTTTTAGCCTCCTGGGAGACATCTAAATCCTCTCCTTCAGCAATGTTATCTATCCATTTCTCTACATCTTCATCTGTCAGGGTTCTAAACCTGAATACTGCACATCTCGATTGTATCGGATCGATTATCTTTGAAGAGTAATTACATGAAAGTATGAAGCGACAATTGTGCGAATATTTTTCCATAGTTCTTCGGAGAGCTGCTTGAGCTTCAGGCGTCAGTGAATCGGCTTCATCCATGAAGATGATCTTAAAACCAATTTCACTGACCGTGCTAGTCTTTGCGTACTCTTTTATTTTATTCCTGATGACATCTATACCTCTTTCATCAGATGCGTTCAATTCAAAAAAGTTAGTTTTCCAATTTTCGCCGTACATCTCTTTAGAAAGAGCGATAGCGGAAGTAGTTTTACCGGTTCCGGCCGGACCGGCAAACAGCAGATGAGGCATACTTTCCTTTTCAACGTAAGCCTTCAGCCTTTCGACTACTTTTTGCTGACCGTAGACTCCCTCAAGTTCTTCTGGCCTATACTTTTCTGTCCAAATCTCTCTCATCTTACCATGTACAGTAGATAAGACATCGTTAAATTTTTTCCCCTTCTTCACGTGATACTTGATTCAAAAAAATAAAATAATGTTAAAACAATGATAGAAACGATAAGATGCTCAAAATAGATGAAGAAAAGGCTCAAAAGATGGTATATGACAATACCAGAAAGGAGTTAAACGAGATGGCCCGCGAAGAAGGTGTAAAGGAGCCTGAGGAACTGCCTCGAAAGATGTCTGTCGCTAAAGAAATTCTCAGGGCAAGGAAAGTCAAAAAATTCGTGAAAAAACCCACTGGACTTTATATAGACGAATAAACGACATTATTCATTCTCACAACTTTTATTAATATCCCGTTGTTATCAAGAACAAATGAGATTCAGAAGAGGACCAAGGAAGGCCAGTAAGATCCAGAAAAAAAATCTGATAGAAAACGCAAAGACTTTGGCAGAGGACCCTATGAAAGTCATACCTGAATGCCAAGACAGTTGTCTTTTCTGCAAATTTGGCAGGGCTAAAAGAAAAATCAAAAAAATAGAAAAATACTCAAACAATGAAAAAAAGCTGGAAAAGTATGCTAAGCGGGGAACAGATCTGTCTAAAGCTGTAGCCGGAACAATACTGTTTGGGATACAAAAAGAAGCAAAAAAGATCACTACCGCCAAGTCTCCTGAGGGGGAGATAGCTTATGCAAAGAAAGGAAAAGCTAGTAAAAAGAGATTGGTAGGAGTGCAGCATTTTGATGACCCTAAAAAAAGATTGATCGCTTTTAGTAAAGAGGCTCAGAAGGGATATTATTTTTATTCGCTCGATGACAAAGTAGTCTGCACCGGCAAGAAACCAAATCCGCCTAAGGAATTCGTCAAGAGTGCTGTAGAAAGGATCCCTTACAATATATCGAAAAGAAACGGGACTTATAGCTGTGGGCATATCAGAAAGGAAAGAGGAAGATTGGATTTGGATTGGGAAAGTGCCGGCAAAACT
>JAGXLF010000015.1 GCA_018334835.1 Thermoplasmatota archaeon
CATATTTTTCCCTTAGATCTTCATACAATTCCTCAGCATTTTCGGCCTCTATCACGCCTCTTATCAGCGTACCTTCTTCCGTCACTATGTCGCTCTCCCGGGCTGTGTTTTCCGCTCTTCTCTTAATTCTGTTTGTTAGTTGTACGCCGTCTTTAAAAGCTAGAGAACAATAATGAAGAGAAACATCAAAATCCATATGTATAAGTTCCCTCGCCAATTCCTCACTTCCTTTAACGGCAGAAGAGACATCGCTCTTGTGTTCATAACCTCTCTTCTGAAGTTTTTTGGTATTGGTAGATGAAAATTCCAACTCGTTTATGTTTACAAACTCTACAAAATCGCTAAGCCATTCGAAAAGATGGACCGTTTCTTCTTTTTTCCCAGGAATGCTTGGAATCTCTATCCCTACATCTAATTCAGTTTTATCTCGAAGATCACGGAGTAAAGAAGTATAACTCGTTTCCTCCATCTTTTCCCATTTCCTAACAGGAGGATGGAATCTTATCTCGTCTAGACCGGCTTCTCCAAGTTCGAGTATGTGCTCTTTATCAGTACTTTGAGTGTAAAGATGGATATGGTGATCCTCTCCAAATTCCTCTTTCAACAATCTTATGAATTTGAATGTCTTTTCTGTTGCTAACGGATCGCCTCCAGTTATGCCCGTTCCGGAGGCTCCTATAGATCGTGCTTCGTTCAAGATGTCTTCTTTATCTTCGACTCTCTTTTCGTCAGCGTAGACTACAGATTTGTTTCTCTTCTTCTTGGAAAGCGGGCAGTACCAGCATCCTCCCTCGCATTTTCCAGTAACCAATAAAACCATCTTACTGCCTCTAGCGCAGTGTTTACATCCCTCGGGCAATTCTCCCTTGAAAACGGAACCTTTCTCCATTTCTTTCAGCTTCATTTTCAACTGCACATCTTCATTACTCTCAAATTTAACCAATTGCTAACTTATTATCTTTACTCCTATTCTCGGTGCAAGAACCAGAATACTGCTAACATAACAGCCAACCATATCAGACTCCGCAGAATCTCCATACCATAATAAGATATAGAGGAGGAGTAGAAAAGAAGTCTTTTCAACATCTCTACTGCCGGATAGATCGGCAGAACCCTTGATATCTTCTGCACATAGCTGGGAAAAAGCCAGTGAAAGAAATATGCCTGGGTGAAAAATATAAGTGGAAAGATCGTCATCGAGGATAGCCCTTGACTTGAGATCCGGTCGGAAGCTATACGGCCGATCAAAGACCCGATAAAAGAAAAGGTCAACGATGAGATTAAGATCACTGGTATAAGGCCTAAGATCCCCCATATAGAGACAGAAACTCCAAAAAGGATGAGACCAGTTATCATCGCGATAATACCTGAAAAAGTCGTAAAAAGTCCATCCATCGTGACCATTCCCCCGACAGAAATGACCTGCGGTACTGGAGATATCTTTAATCTCTTATTCAGCATCAGCTCCGAGAGTCCGGAAGAGGTATTGCTAGCTGAGAAAAAACCACCCTGAAGAATTACAATCATTATACCGCTAGGTAAAAGGAAATCAACATACGCCTCCTCTCTCAAATCCAAAGCTCTAGGTTCGATCTCGACAGGCCTCCTCATTTCATCTCCGAGTATGATTTCGTTTATCTCTGCAGTAACTCCTTTCAAAATAGTTTCTATCAGATCTTCATGTTCACCGCTTAAATGATAGAATTTGAATGTCAAGGGCTCAGTAAAATTCCCTTCGTTGCTTATGTTTCTCCATTTCTCCGAAAGATCATCTGGAATAACAAGCACTCCTTCGACATCTCCTCTTTTCATCATATCTATCGCGTTCTGGAGGTCTTCACACTCGCTCACACTTACTCTTTCCTCTGAATTTAAAAAATCTAAAGTTAAATCAGAGTATTGAGACTGGTCATTATCGACCACCGCAATCTCGATCTCCATCTCCGTCTCTTCTTCCCCTCCGATCAGGTTCAAAAAACCTATCAAAAGCATCGGGGTTATGATCACCCAGACTACAAATTTTTTCGTCCTGACCCTATTTAAAAAGTGATTCTTAAAAAAGGCCCAGGTCTGACCTAGTGATTCTTTCATCTACCGTCACCACCTGGATAGAAATCCTCTATCATGATTTCACCAATGCTCAAAAGCGGTAATTCTTTTCTCTCCAGCAATCTACTAACATTCAAATTTGAATATAAAAGATAGTAATCCTTTCGTTTCTCGATACCCAAAACCCAATCCTTCTCCTGTATGTCATTAATATTGAAATCGCTGGATAACTTTGCTGTGCATCCCTTGTAATATTCATGAAAGTTGTCATAAATCCGATAAAGACTGCCTTCTTCAATCGTTATCAACCTGTTCGATATCCCACCGATAGACCAAAGATTGTTCATTGTGATTAAAAATGAAGTTCCGTTTGATTTCATCTTCTTTATTGTTTCATGAACCCAACTTCGGGTATCACCGTCAAGGTTCGATACCGGCTCATCTAGGAGAACGATTTTTGGACCGTGCATCACACTCAATAGAAATTTTATCAGCTGAACTTTACCTTTAGAAAGTTTGCTGATCCTCTTGTCCATAAAACCTTGCAGAAATGGACAGCTTATCACTATTTTTGGTATTTCTTCAAGCCCATGATTTTTAGAAAAAAGTTGGAAAGTTTCCCATACAGTGAGATTATTAAAAAGGGAATCGCCCTGAAATTGAACTCCGATATATTTTTTAGTTTCACGCCAATTTTTCTTTTTCAATCCGCTGTCAAATACTTTTTTACCCAAAAAAACAAGATTACCTTCGTCAGGCATATTGACGAAACAAAGTGTTTCCAAAAGAGAGGTCTTTCCGGAACTGTTCTTTCCTCCTATCAGAGCGACCTCTCCTTTACCTAATTTGAACGTTATATTTTCGAGTGTAAAACTGTCAATTCGATTTCTCAGATTACTAACATTTAGATAAATAGGCGTCTTGTTCACATTATCAAGTTCCTAGTTAAATGAAATATATAAAAAAGGGTTTTTTGGGGTTTACCTTGACTTCTTACCGTTCCTTCTTGTAATAGATCACTACGGCCATCACTATACCAAGTCCTAGGAGAGTTAGTGTGAATCCTGGGATTCCATCTTCTTCTTCCTCATCTTCTTGCTGGATTTCTTCCTTGCTCTCTCTAGCTTCATCAACCTCCATCGAATTCATGGTCATCTCTGTATCAGTCATATACATTCCTGCTTCCGAAGGAAGACTCATCTCTTGTTGAACCATAAATCCTTCATCTTCAGAGTACATCATCTTGAATCTAGGTTGTTCCTCCTGAATCATTGGTTCTTCTCCGATGTCTCCGGCGATTGGAGCAAATTCTATCACATAAACGTTAGTTGTGGTGCCATCAGGCAGTACAACTTCGTCTGTACCCGTACATTTCAAAGGTATAGAGATATTTCCGTCTTCGCCTTCTGGAGGCAGATCGATATCTCCCTCATCGAATCCATCCGCATCGTCGGTATCGAGATCTTCAAGTATGATGGGTAATTCCTGGTCAAATTCATCTTCTATTCCTTCTTCGATCTCCTCTGGTAGACCTTCCGCATCGATCTCGCCTTCGTAGGATCCAGTTATTGTTATCTCAGAATCCGCAGTCCATTCTTCGCCTTCTTCTATCGGGAAGTTAAAGAAATCTAATGCAGGTTCAAAATCGATCTCTAGTTCTACTAGTATATCAACTGAGAAACTTCCATCATAATCTTCATAACTGATCGTTTCGGTCTCGTTTTCCCAGTCGTACTCGTGATCTGGAATGTTTTCGGCAGTAAAGGTTCCTGATGCTTCTATTTTCACTTCAAGGTTGGTGATATTTTCAATAGCAAAATTCTCATCGAATTCGACTGTACCGGCTATATCTATGGAATAGTGTAAATCTCCCTCCATGGAGATCGTCTTCGTTTCTTTAGGAATATCTTCACTTTGGTTATAAGTGCCTTCTTCTTCCATTTCTCCTGTCGCTTCAAAGTAACCTTCTACTGACACGCCGCCACCTGCTTCTATCTCCATGGTGTAACCGTCGTCACCTGCTTCTGTTACCTCGTATATCTGGTAATAACCTATCTCACCGCTCACATTGTAATCTACTTCTTCTAAATCTTCCTCTTCTTCTGGATCGAGGTTTTCGTCAACCATATCGAACGCAGGAGAAAACATTTCCTGTATGTCTCCCTCGAAACCCATAGCCCACTCGTCACCTTCTTCCCATTCGGGTGCCTCAGCCTGGGCAGAGCTGTTCATCGGTACGAATGATACAACCAACAGTATGCTGATCAGTAGTACGCTTCCGCATGTCATTTTTTCTTTTAGATTTTCGAACATATTTTTTCTACCCTACCTTATCGACCTTTTATTATATATTTTTACTGGTTCTTTTTTCTAAATTTTTTTTTATTTATATACTGAAGATTGAAAAAGAAATTTATCTAGTACCGACTTTACAGGTGTTTCCTTAAAAACTTTCTAAGACGAAAATTTTTTTAACAGACTAAAGAATCCATACATATGATATACCTAGGCCCGGGAGGCACTCCCCACGGTGTGAGTGGGACGAAAGACAGCATGAAGTACCTTGCCGAAGAAGGCTTGAATGCGATGGAAGTGCAGTTCGTGAGAGGGGCACGGATGAAAGAGTCCACTGCAAAAGAGATCGGAGAAGAAGCCGAGAAATACGATATCCTGCTCAGTATTCATGCTCCATATTATATCAATCTGAACTCAGAAAAGGATGAAACGATAGAGAAGAGCAAGGAACGGATAATGAAAAGCGCTCGTTTGGCCGATACGATGAGTGCTTGGATCATCACTGTTCACGCAGGTTATTATTCCGGCATGTCAAGCAAAGAAGCTACGAAGATAATAGGTGACGGCGTGGTCGAATGTTCGGAAAAAATAAAAGAAGAAAATCTCAACGTCAAGATAGGGCTGGAACAGATGGGCAAAGAGAAGAGTTGGGGAACGTTAGATGAGATTGAAAAGGTGATGGAAAGAACAGACATGGCCTTTCCCGTTCTTGATTTCGCCCATTATCATGCAAGATTTAACGGCGCCTTGAAAACGGAGGATGACTTCAGAGATCTAATCAAAAGATACGAGTCCATCCATGAAGGACCTCTCCACTCACATTTTTCCTCCATCGAATACACCGATAAAGGAGAAAAGGAGCACCTAAACGTGGAAGAGTACGAGCCTGACTTCAGGGAACTCGCGCCGATACTTAAAGAAAAAGATTACGATATCACGGTGATCTGCGAAACGCCTGAATTGGATAGAGACAGTCTGCGTATGAAAGAGATTCTAGACCTTTGAACCAGCGGTGTCCTATCTGGTCTTTTCGACTGTGGAAATACCGTCTCTTTTTTCGACCCTAAACACAACTTCGGCGAGATTCACTATCTCGTTCTCATGAGACACTATTATCACTTGATCTGCAGAGACTTTGTTTATAACATCCTTCAAACGGGTCAACTGCTCCCGGCTGAAACCTGAGGTGGGTTCGTCCAAGACCAAAAGGTTGCTCTCTAATCCAAGTTCTTCTTTAATCATATTATTAAAAGCCAACCTGTAAGCTAGAGCAACAGACGTTCTCTCGCCACCGCTCAAGTCGTCTACAGTGGTCTCATTACCCTGAACAGTTATTATCGGAGAAAATTTTTCATCTAACCTTGCACTTATATCTGGTTCGTCCAAGATCTCATCGAACCACATCCGGAAATATCGGGCGAATTCAGATCTGATTTGAGCTAAACGGTGTTCCTCGATGTTCTTTATAGTCTCTTTGAATTCATTAGATATCCAGGACTTGATACTTTTCAGTTCTTCAGCCTTTTTGCGGCTCTCTTTTTTTTCCTTCAACTCTTCTTCTAAATCATCTATCTCTTTTTTCAACCTATCTATCTCCGATCTTAGATGGGTTTTCTTTTCCTCTAGGCGACTCTTTTTTTCGATCAATTCTTCGTATCTTTTCTTTATCTTTTCATGTCTATTCTCTGAGTATCTTTTTTTACAGTTTTCTAATTCCTCCAAGATCTTCTTTTTCTTTTCTTTTTTATCCTTGAGTTCCTCTCTAGTTTCGCCCTCCTTCCTCATCAAGTCGCCCTTCTTCTTCAATCTCTCCTTTATCTCTATGTATTCTTCCTTAAAATCCGCGAGTTCCTCCTTTTTATCCTTTAGATTCTCTAAATCCTCTTCATCGAACTCAAAAGACTCTATATCTTTTTCCAATACTTCGATATCATCTCTTAACTTATTCACGTCCTCTTTTAAATCATCCTTTTCTTCGATCTCCTTCTCGTATCTTTCGAGTTCTTTTTTCTTGTACTCAAGGTCTTTCTCTTTCTCCTCTAAACTTCGAATATTCTCCCTAAGCTCGTTAAGTTCTTCGTTTAATCCTTTTTTTTCCTTCTTTAAACTCTCTTTCTCTTCTCTCAATTCTTCTTTCTCATCTTTCAGATCACCCAATATCTCATCAAGATGTTCCCCTTCCAAAGGTTGTTTACACTTTGGACATTCCTTTTCCCCTTCTAGGTCGGATAGTTCTTTTAACTCACCTTTTATCTCATCTAGATCGTTATTTATCGATCTGATATCTCCTTTCACATCGCTCCGTTTTTCTCTCAGATTTTTCCGTTTTTCTTTAATCTTTTCGAGTTCCTCCACTTCTCTTTCAAGTCCCTCAATATCTTCCTCTAATTCGCTCGATTTACTCTCTTTTTCTTTTAAAGTTTCTAGGTCTTCCTCCTTGTTCTTCAGTTTGAGTTCTAGGTTCTCTTTCTTACTCTCTTTCCGCTTCTTCTTATCAATTTGTTCTCTCACTTCTTCCAGCTTATTCTCTACACTCTCATACTCTTCTTTCTTCTCTTTGATATCATCCATCCGTTGTTCATCTTCTTCAATCCGCTCCAACTCATCTTCTATCTCTTCAAGTTCTTTTTCTAAAGAAGAGACTTTATCTTCTAACCTTGTTTTATCGCTATCAAGATCTTTTATCTTCTGATCTAATTCTTCAAGTTCTTTTTTCTCTTCTTCAATCTCTTCTTTTTCACTTTCACAGGATTTGAGCTTTTCTTTCAAATCTTCTCTCTTCTCTTTTTTATCTTCTAATTCTTCCTTTTTTCCCTCGATATCCTCTTTTAATTCTTCTATCTTCTCAGCTTTGACTTCAAGCTTTCCGATCTCGTTCCTTAATCCGTTCCTTACGATCTTGACGTTCTCCGCAGCTCGTTTATAATCCTCCAGATTGAAGACTTTCCTTATAGACTCCAGCCTTTCCTCTTCATTCATCGACAATATCTCTTTCATCCTTTCCTGAGGGGTATAAATCCCCATGTGGAACGTTTCCACCTTTCCACTTGAAGATTCCCTTAAACCAAGGAGGTCTACTATAAACTCTCTCATCTCGGTCCATGAAAGTTCCATCTTCTTACCGTCGGTCTCCATGTAAGAGTCCTTCCCCCATCCGCTGCTTCTCTCTTTGACCGAGCGGAAGACCGTATATTTCTTCCCTTTGACTTCGAACTCCAATTCAACACTAGCTTTCTTTTCTCCATGCCTTAAAATCTTATCGTAAAAATTCTGTTGCGTAGCTCCAAACAAAGCAAACTCCAAAGCATACAAGATGGAGGACTTACCTGAACCTATATCACCTTGAAAAAGAAGAACCCCGTTCTCAAAGTCTATTTTCTGATGCTTGTAACTCCTTATGTTCTCTATCTCCATCTTTTCAAGCTTCATCTTTGATTTCCTCCAAAATCGGTCAGTGATATCTGTCCGTCTTTCCCTTTTTTCACCTTTTCTTGGGTCTCTAGTTCTTGATCATCTCCGTTCTCACCCTCTTTAAGTCGGTCTTTACCATTTTCGTATTCATCTCTTCTCTTTATCAATTCCCATGCACCGTTCCATATCCTGTTTTCATAATCGGTCGATGTTTCACCGTCTTTTTGACCGCTTTTCAAAACACTCAAAAGTTCCTCCTGAAAATTTACCGATAATTCACTTTCACCACTTGAGTCTTCAAGCAGCCTAGTTTCAACATCCTCTTCCTTTTCTTCTTTTACCTTTATCCTCTCGATCTCTTTCCCTTCCAGCTCTCGACGGTTCAAAAAGACTGTTTTGAAGCCTTTATCTCTGAATCTTCGTCTTACCTCACTAAAATCTATGTCCGAGGGCACACCTTCCGAAAGAGTGCCTGATATCTTCAACAGTAAGATATCGCCCTCCATGTCCTCCTCATAGAGTCTATCCATCTCATCCCTCAATTCATCTGTCTTTAGACCATCTGCATTTATGCGCTCTTTGATAAACTGCGGTTCATCAAAAGATATGTATTCGGGCTCGAAGTCTTCCACAATATAAAATCCGCGCTGGTCCCTTTCCAAGTCAGTATAATTCGCCCCAAAAGTTGGACCTGGATAATATATAGCCTTCTCGTCGTGATGTTCAATCCTTTCGTGTATATGTCCACCTGCATAATAGCTGAAATTATCTGGAAGGAGTGAAAGTGGTAGACTTCTATCCTCGTGTATATCTGCGGGTTTCAGCTCTGCTATAGGTGAATGAAATACGAATATGCTTTCACCTTTCGGCTCAGGAAAGTCCAATTCATCGAAATAACTAATGTCCGCTCTGTTCTTCCTACCGCTCAACCCGGTTATAGAAACACCTGATGAGTCTTCTTCAAACTCCAAAACGTTGTCTTTCTCCAAATAGGTAACAACTTTCTTGAATACGTCCGCACTAGCTAGAACATCGAGTAGAGATGCCTGCGAGATCTTATAATCATGAGATCCATAAACTGAATAGATATTTATACCGTTCTTTCGAGCATCCATCAATTTTTTCACAGCTCTGTCCACTATCTCCATATCTGGGTGGGGATTATGGAAAAGATCTCCGGCGATTATTATAAAATCTACATCTCTGTTTTTGCTTATCTCTATAGCTTTCTCAAAGGCCTCCAAATTGTACTCCTTCAGTACCTGATCTCTAGAGAACGCTCCTAGATGACAATCGGCGATATGGGCAAACTTTACCATACCTCTTCTAAACGTGAACATCGGTTTATAGTCTTTATTACCGGACTCCTGAGTAAAAGTATTCCTCAAAAGAGGGATAATACTAAATTATTAAAGAAAAATAACTCAACGATGTTTTGGCTCTCCTACGTGATAATCGCGATCATCCTAATGGGTCTGATATACACGTATTATTACGACATATATCTGACCCAGGTGCTGATCATCGTCAATATGGTGATCTTTATCGTTATACTTGGAGCTGAGATGTACTATCCTGGGATCATGGGCTTGATTTATGGAGATCTTGCCGGTAGAGCGATATATCTTGGGGAACCTGGATTATTGTTAACTCATGGACACACATTTCTAACCATGATGTTCCTACACGGGGGTATAATGCACGTTTTTGGTAATATCATGGTTCTTTTCTTCATAGGTATGCCTCTAGAGGATAGAGTGGGAAAAAGATTGACTTTCATCTTTTATATTGTAGCTGGTCTTATAGCAACGTTAGGTCAGTACTTTTTCAACTGGCTTCAATTCGCTTTAGGAGGCGCTCCCTTTGAAGTCTTAACTATTCCTAATCTTGGTGCGTCTGGCGCCGTGTTCGGCATCATGGGCACTCTTGTATATCTTTTTCCAAAAGATAGGATAACCATGATCATACCTCCTCTGCTCCTCCCTAACGTGAGGGTGGATCTCGCAGTGGGTGCCTTCATAATGATACAGACAGGTATCGCTCTTTTCGCCGGAACTGGGAACATTGCTCACGCCGCCCATTTCACCGGGTTAGCTGGAGGTATAATTCTCGCATATTATGCTAAGAAAGCCGGGATAGTTCAAAGGGAGAAAGGACCTGTACGGGACTATACTAAACTAAAAAAGCTCCTCGATGACGAAGAAAAGAAGAAGATATATCAGAATATAATCGAGGCTGACGAAATAGAAGTAAAAGAGGCATGGTCCGAACATCTCATAGAAAAATCAGAGTGTCCTAGATGTGGAAGACAGTTAGAAGATAGTAGATGTAAATGCGGCTTCAACGTATGGGAAGATTAATATACTCGCATCCATAAACCAAGGCTAAGAGAATTTGGTGTTTAATATGAAGGTTCCAAACTCGTACTACCTTCAATGCTCGGTCTGTGGTAGAGAGACTCTACATGAGATACTGAAAGGTGAGATCGGTACGGAAGGTGAGGAGGTCACTATTGACGGTGTGGTGAAATGCGAAGAATGCGGCACCACTAGACACAAAACTATTCGAGAAAAGAAGGCGATCGATGTTCCGATAGTTGTGAGTTGGAGAGACGAATCAAAAAAAGACCAAATTTCACTGTATCCAGAAGAGTGGATACATAAAGGAGACGAGCTGATACTCGACGGAACGACGGTAAAAGTCACCTCTATAGAAAAAGAGAACGGAAGAGCCGATTCTGCTAAAGTCGAAGACATCAAGAATATATGGGCTAAGAAGCACGAAAAAGTTAGAGTCAAAATCACTATTCATAAAGGTAGAAGCAGTACCTCAAAAGTTCAAGAGGTCGCTCCGGAGGAAGAATTTTTCGTGAACGACAGGTTGAAGATCGATGGAGAAGAGGCAGTAATACACAAGATAATGACAGAGGATGAAGTCAAAAGAGACGGAAAAGCGGTAGCTGAAAACATCAAAAGGATCTATGCCAAAAGGATAAGATGAGGTAGGGAGATCCGTAAGGAATTTTTTTCGTAATTTCTCCGCTTTTATTGAAGAACTAAAGTTTTTAGAGTTTTAAAGACAGAAACAAAAGAGATGCCCCCACTATAGGTCCTCTACAGGGATTCTTAACCGTAGGATTTATATATTAATTGTCGTATAACTAACTGAGATAGGTGAAAAGATATGGCAAAGAAAAAAGCAGGAATGGGTATAGCGGTACTAGGCATACTGATAATAATAGCGATATTGGCTATCAAAATGAGTTCTGGGAGTGCAACTGATGAATTCATGGGGATTACAAATCCAAAGGGAGTCTACGGAATGTATTTCTGGTTAGGTATGGTGATAGGTATAATAGTCCTGATAATCGGTGGAGCGATGTCGATGGCAAAGGGAGAGCCAATAGAGGAAGAAGAAGAAGAGATGTTCGGTGAGGAAGAAGAAGAAGAGATGTTCGGTGAAGAAGAAGAGATGTTCGGTGAGGAAGAAGAAGAAGAAGAGATGTTTGAAGAAGAATCAGTGGAAGAAGAAATATTCGAGGAAGAAGAGGAGTAAAAATAGAAATTTCAGATATCCCTTGACCCAAAATTCAATAAAAAACTTTTTCTTTTTTTAATGATAATTGAAACACATTTAAACGCTCTAATTAACATTCTTCTTATCGATAATATTAAAATATCTTCACTCTATCCTTCTGTATGGTCAAAATAGAAGATCTGAAAGATGAAGTCAAAGAGTTCAGAGATGAGAGAAACTGGAAAAAATATCATACACCAAAAAATTTGGCCCTTTCCATCTCTGTAGAGTCTGCAGAACTATTGGAACTTTTTCAATGGAAAGAAGATTCTTTGAAGAATATAGAAAAAGAAAGATTGAAAGAGGAGATGGCCGACATAATGATATATCTTTTAGCGTTTTCTGAGACCTCCGGGGTTAACCTGGGTGAAGCGGTCGAAGAAAAATTGGAAAAGAATAAAGAAAAATATCCTCCAGAGGAAAAACATTTTGATTGACGACTTCGAAAGTTTTTTATCTTATATCCCCCGATACGATGATGATGGCTACCGAAGAACAGAAAGCTCTATTGAACGAAAAGATACACATCCCGGGGAGAAAGACCTACGAAGAGGTCTTTGATAAGAGGACTCTCAAAGAGCTTTACGACCTAATGAAGGACGGTATGATTGATTCGCTAGAACATCCTATTTCAACGGGAAAGGAGGCGAAAGTCTTCAAAGGAAAACAGAAGGACGGAACTTTTGTTGCAGTCAAAATAATGAGGATAAATACAGCGGTGTTCAGAAAGTATAAAAAATATATAGAAGGGGATCGCAGGTTTGAAGATCTGCCCGGTGGAACGAAGATGATATATGCCTGGACAAAAAAAGAATTTTCAAATCTCAAAAGGATGCACAATGGAGATATAAGAGTTCCCGAACCTTTTGCTTACGCCAAAAATATACTGATCATGGAGTATCTGCACAACGATGATCATCCTGCGCCGATGTTGAAAGACGTTGATCTAGATAAAAAATACATGAGATACATAAGTGAGGAGGTATTGGACTACTTTAACGTGCTTTATAATGAACTGGAAATGGTTCATGGGGATCTGAGTGAATTCAATATATTGATCGCAGAGGGATACCCTTACCTGATAGATGTTTCTCAGTCTTTGCTGCTCGATCATCCGAAATCGGAAGAATTATTGGAAAGGGATATAAACAACCTAGTCAGATATTTTGGAGATAACGGCGTAGATATCACTGTAGAAGAGGTAAAGAAAAGAATAGGGATCGAGGAGGTATAATATGCCGAGCATTAAGATACCGAAAAATAGGATCGGAGTATTGATAGGAAAAGATGGGAAGGTCAAAGAAAAGATCGAAGAGGAAAGTGGAGCAAAACTCGATATAGACTCTAACAGCGGTCAAGTAGATATCGATGTGAGAGATATCGAAGATCCGATCTTATCTTTGAAGGTTGAGGATGTAGTCAAAGCCATCGGCAGAGGATTCAATCCAGAGAAAGCGATGGAGATATTGAACGATAATACAGATCTAGACATTATAGATATAAGAGACTGGGTCGGGAAGAGTTCTAACGCTGTCCGGAGGATGAGAGGACGCCTGATAGGAAGAGACGGTAGAACTAGAGAACTTATAGAAGAATTGAGCGAAACCTACGTTTCTATTAAAGGGAATACTGTGGGCGTAATAGGGCAGCCTTTCAAACTTCAGATAGCGAGAAGGGCTATCGAGATGATTCTAGAAGGAAAAGAACACACTACAGTGTACAAATATCTTGAAGGAAAAAGAGAAGATATAAAGATCAGAGATACCGGCTTTAGAATAAACGAAATATCTAAAAAATAGTTGGATAGCGACCGTTTGAAACTTTTCTATTGATGGGTTTCGACAATACTTTCACTAATCCCTTTCCAGAAAGTTTATCAACTAAAAAGTTATTTATCGAAACGATGGGATGTCATGGCTTCGATAGCAGAAGAACTAGCAGATAAACAGCAGGAGATATCCGTCGGAGAGTTTTTTGAAAGAAATAAACACATACTGGGTTTTGACTCTCTTACCAAGGCACTAGTAACCACTGTCAAGGAAGGCGTGGACAATTCTTTAGATGCGTGTGAAGAAGCTGCCATATTACCTGAAATCAAAGTGGAAATAGAAGAAGTGGATGAAAAGGAATATAGGGTAGCGGTAGAGGATAACGGACCAGGTATAGTTAAAAGGAAGATCCCGGAAGTATTCGGGAAGCTCCTGTACGGCTCGCGTTTTCATGAGATAAGTCAGAGTAGAGGACAGCAGGGCATCGGTGTTTCGGCAGTAGTGATGTACGGTCAACTCACCTCTGGACGTTCGACCACCGTTCGCTCGAAGGTTAAAGAGAAGGATTACGCCAAAGAGATGGACATTATATTAGATACAAAGAAGAACGAGCCGGAAGTACAGAGAGAAGAAGTCGTTCTTTGGGAGGGAAAGGAACATGGGACGAGGTTTGAAACAATCGTCAAAGGACTTTTGAGGAGAGGGAAACATTCCGTATTCGAGTATCTAAAGAATACTGCTATAGTCAATCCACATGCTAGGATAATTTATAAGAGAAATGGGGACAAAACCGTCTTCAAGAGAGCTACCGATCAACTTCCAGAGGAAACGGAAGCTGTGCTTCCACATCTGAAAGGTATAGAGCTTGGCACCTTGGCAAAGATGGCCAAAAGTTCAGACCGCAGAACCTTGAAGTCCTTCTTAAAGCACGAATTCAGCAGGATAAGCTATAGTAAGTCAGAGGAGATATGTAAAAAGGCAGGGATGGAGGAGAAAACGAACCCTGGAGACCTCGAAGTCGAAGACTGCAAAAAGGTATTAAATGCCGCAGGACAGGTCAAACTGATGTCTCCAAAAACGGACTGTCTCGCTCCCATCAAAAGTATGCTGATAAAAAAAGGACTCAAAAACGTTCTAAAAGGTGATCATCCTGAATATTATGCTCCTCCCGTAACTAGAGAGCCTGAAGTTTATTCGGGCAATCCATTTCAGGTAGAAGTGGGTCTGGTATATGGAGGAGATCTTCCAAAGGACAGTTCTGTAAGAGTACTTCGTTTCGCTAATAGAGTTCCGCTACTCTACAAGAAAGGAGGTTGCGCTACCACGACAGCTATCAAAAATATAGATTGGAGGATTTATGGTTTAGATCAAAAAGGTGGAAGCGGAATGCCTTCGGGTCCAGCAGTTATATTGATACACGTGGCCTCGACTAGAGTTCCTTTCACCTCTGAAGCTAAAGAAGCGATCGCGGACATACCAGCAGTGGTCGACGAGATAGAGAAAGGACTCAGAGAATGTGCTAGAAGTTTAAGGACCCATCTGAATAAGGAGAAAAAGAGAAAAAAAGTGAGGAAGAAATTCACTGTGGTCAACGATATATTACCTTTGATAGCTCAAAAATCCGCTGATCTTCTAGGAAAAGAACCACCAGAACTGGATACCTCGATGACCAAGATAATGGGCGTGGTTTATGTTGAAAAAGAATACAGCTGGAACAATGGCCAGTGTGAGATCAAGATCGATATAATGAATTATACTCCCTCAGATCGTGAACTAAACGTATTCTTTGAAAAGCCATATCCAGAGACAGAACTTCTGTCATCAAATCTGGAGCCAGAACACAACGGAGACCACCTAGAGTGGAAGCTGAAACAACTTGATTCCTCCGAAACAATGACCATCAATCTCGAATTTGATGGCGGACTTGAAGAGGAAGATCTTGAAGGGACCGATGTATATATAGAGGGAGTTGGAGAAACGAAACTCATAGGAGCGGAATCCCTCCCAGACGATTGGGATATCGAATTGGCGGAGATCGAAGAGGTGGATTGAAGATGGAAGAGAGATATGAAGAGGCTCTTAATCGACTGGAAAAGATCGCAGAGAATTTTTACGAGCAGTTGGAGGATGGAGAGATACCTAATATGAAAGTTCCGACTCGTTCTAAATCCAATATCGAACTCGATAGAAGAGAAGGCGTGTGGAAGTTAGGCGATTCTACGACCTCTCGTTCCGCCAAAAAATTGAAGAGCGCTCGCATGTTATTACGAACTCTCTACATGCTGGAACTGATCCAAGATATGATAGAAGAGGGCAAATCTTCCACACTCCGAGAGATGTATTACATCTCCGAAGGATGGGACAAAGCTAAGTTCAACAAGCAGAGTGAATCTGACAGTTTGGCAGAGGATATGGAACTGGTTAGCGGTTGTTTGAGAGAGGACTTTAAGTTGAGGCCGGAAGAAGATGGTGCACGTCTTATAGGTGATATAACGGTCGAGGAAGTGAACAGGAAAGGAAACGTTAGGAAGATCAACTGTAGAGACGATGTCGGCGATTCAGGTTACACTATACCGTATAACGTGGAATCAGATAAGGTCAATTTTACCGATACGAACGTTGACTTCATGATAGCCATAGAAACAGGAGGTATGTTCGACCGACTCGTAGAGAACGGCTTCGACGAGGAAGCCAATGCGTTGTTGGTCCATCTTAAAGGACAACCGGCAAGAGCCACGCGGAGAGTGATAAAAAGACTCAGTGAGGAAGAAGATATACCAGTAGTTGTTTTTACCGACGCTGATCCTTGGAGTTTCAGGATTTTCGCTTCGGTCGCCTACGGCGCGATAAATACTGCCTACCTCTCTGATTTTCTAGCAACACCAACCGCAGAGTATGTGGGCATCACCGCTAGTGACATAATGACCTATGATCTTCCCACCGACAAGCTTTCTAAAAATGACAGGAAGGCGTTGGAACAGGAATTGGAAGACCCAAGATTCGATACTGAATTTTGGAAAGAAGAGATAGAGACCATGCTGGACATAGACAAGAAAGCTGAGCAGCAGGCTTTAGCGAAGTATGGATTGGATTATGTCACGGAAACTTATCTTCCAGAAAAACTTGGTCAGATGGGTTTGATGTAAGAAAAACGATCAATCGATCTTGCACTTGAAGATCACGGTTCCCCCGTCTGTATACTCTTTTCCCGGATCCACACACTGCAGAAATGCCGTATCTTCACTTGATTTGCTCAAGCCAAGATCGATAGGACTAACACCATTTTCCAAGGCTGTTGTATAATGCAGGAGAGTGTCTAAGGCATGAGTGCAGACGGCATCGGTCTTTTCAAGGTCAAGCTCTGGATCATCTACGATCATACGATCACCTTCCTCAAAAACAGGGCAATCTCCTTCGATCTTATGAACTTCTATTTCAAGCATATACCTGCACCTTTGAGATCATTCAGAACTTTTCTTTTAACAATCTTAATGCGATCTTCAAACCGTCGATAGTGATCAATTTAGACTCTCCTTTTCTCTGCCTATACTCTATTGAGACTTCGGTGATGTCCTTTTCAGAAAATAAAGAGTGAAGTCCAGCTTCGATCTCGAAATCATTGCCGGGGACCTCCTCAGGATCTAAACCATCATATTTGAAACCCCTCAGCCCAGTACACAGGTCTGAAATGTCGGTACCGTAGAGTTTGTTAGCGAGCCAAGTAAGGATCTTATTTCCTACTTTATTTTTGGTTGACATCGCTCCATTGAGTATATCTCCTTTAAATCTACTACCCAATACCATCTCGCTACCATTTTCGAGTTCTTCCACCATAGACGGGATCTCTTCAGCAGGATAAGTCCCATCACCGTCTATAAGAAAAACAAAATCACCATCTGCATTTTTTAAGCCTTCTCTTACCCCCTCGGCCTTGCCCCCATCTGAATGAAGGACTTCGACTCCCGACATCTCCAGGATTTCGACAGTGCCGTCAGAGGACCCTCCATCGACAGCGATCAGTTCAACATAATGGCCTTTGTCTTGAAGCTTTTCTTCAGGTAATTCATCTATCACACTCTCGATCGCTTCTTTTTCATTCAATGTTGGTACGATCACGCTTACAACGCCCATGATGTTCCCTCTGAATCAAGATAACAATATTTCAATCGATCTAAAAACTTATTCAAGATAGTATCTGATCACACATTCTTCTAGATCCGGTCTGTATTTTTTCAAAATCTCAACGAATTTTTCCTCTTGAGTGCTCGCTAAAACACCATACAGATCATTGAAGACCTTTTCTTCCTCCATCTCTTTAACTATCAACCGCTTATGGACTTCCGTCAGTTTATTCTTTCCTTTTTTGGAATCCTCGTTTTTCAGGTAATTCTCCAATTCGGAGAGTTTGTCTACATAATATCCAAGTTTTCTCGGTCTATCTGGTCCTACGTTCCTTACCAGGCCGCAGTTCTCGCAGTAAGGATGGAGTGATAGAGTCAGTTCTGTGTCTCTCCGTAGTAAAGGAAGCCAATCACCATCATTAGACATATGCGGACAGTCCTTATCATCAGGGTCTTTTTCCTCCATGTCTCTATCACGAATATATAGAATGCTTCTACTTATATCTTTTTTGTAATTTTTTTGGAAAGGGAAAAATTAAATAAATTGTCGATGATACTCAATAACGATGAAAGACTTTGTCAGCAGGATTGAAGAAAACGACTTCCCCATAACCTTTGAGGTCCCTTCTCCTAGAGGGGGTAATGTAGAAGAATATCTTGAGAGCATCAAGAATTACGATTTTCTTGACATAGTCAGCGCTCTCAACGTTTGCAATAATCCCGTAGGTAAAGTCAGGATCGACCCCGCTCCATATGCCGGGAGGATACTTGAGGATATAGGTGTAGAACCTATAGCTCATCTCACCTGTAGAGATTCAACTCTCAGCGGTCTTCAAAGATGGTTGTTGGGAGCTAATAGTCTAGGCCTAAAGACACTACTGGCAATGACAGGAGATTATGCGATGGGTGATTATCCTGCTGAAGAAAAGGTAGATCACATAAACTCTCTAGAACTTATCACGGGAATAAAAGAATATCTGAATGAAGGAAAACTGATGCCGGAACTTTCAGCGGGGCCGTCTAGAACAAGGAACCGATATCTCACTGATATCGAAAATATAGAGAAACCCACTAACTTCCAGGTGGGTGGTGTAGCACTGCCCGAACGAACTGGTGAAAGAAATTATGCGGCACGAAAAGTTGAAGCGGGAGCAGATTTCTTTCAAACCCAGATTTGTTACGACGCAATCAAAATTCTAGATTTCATAGAAGGTTTAGAAGAGAGGATAGATAATCCTCCACCCGTACTCGTAGGTACTACTCCGTTCTCTTCTTCCAAAGACATGATGAGGTTGAGTAAGAGCGTACCTCAGGTGAACATCCCCTCTGATGTTCGAAAAAGACTGTCTAAAGCTGACGATTTCAGCCAAGAATCTCTGGAGTTTACGGTGGAATTCTATGAGATGATAATCGATGGTGTACAAGATAGGGGTCTAGAGACTACGGTTGGAGCCCATATAATACCCGTCAGATACGAGGGGAAATCGGGTGAAGTGATAAAGAGGTTGAGCGAAATATGAGTAAACTCTATCCATGGCCCGGTAATTATAAGAGAGGAGATCCCGAGTCTCCAGTAGCCGTCATAACCTTATCGGATAAATTCGATTTCGATCCGGAGAAGGTCGCTATCTGGGGTCCTATGAAGACTGAAAATCTAGGTATCGAGAAAGTCGCTGCCAACGTTCTATCCAATCCTAATATCAGGTTTATCGTGGTTTGCGGAAAAGAGATCAGAGGCCACAGGTCCGGTCAGACGATATTGGCACTGATCGAAAACGGCCTAGAAGAAAACGGCAGGATCAAAGGTTCTAAAGGTGCAGTTCCTTATATAGAAAATATCTCTCATGACGCGGTAGAACGTTTCAGGAATCAGGTAGATGTGATAGATCTTTTGGACGTGACCTCTAAAGAGAAAATCGATGATGCGATAGAAAGATGTCTTGAAAAAGATCTTGGTTCGTTCGGTGAGCCCTACATGGCTGTAAAGATAGATAAGAAAGAAGAGACCGCTTTTGAGGCTGATTTTGCGCTCCATTCCTCTTTGAAAATATCACCCTGGGGAAAGATATCGTCTATGGAGGAAAAATAATGTTCAGTTATACTCAAGAACAAAGAATATTTGACCTGAAAGGTATCAAAGTTGGCGGACAACCTGGAGTTCATCCGACTCTCATGGTAGGGACCATCTTCTATGAAGATCAATTTAAAGATCCGAAAGAAGAACAGAAAAAAGCTGTGGAACTCATCAGGGAACAAAATAAACTCTCCCAAATGACTTCTATTCCCACTTTAGTGGACATCTTTATCTATGAAAAGGAAGAGATTCAATGGAAAGTTGAATTCGCATTGGATCACATTGATGGTATTTTCTCTCTAGATATGCCGGAATCGGAGGTGAGGATGGAAGTTCTAAAGCATCTCGGAGAAATCGGCGCTCTAGATAGGGTTATATACAACAGCTTAAACCTCGGCGTCAAAGAAGAGGAAATAGAAAAGCTGGAGAAAAATACGCCTAAAGGGGCCGTTTTACTTGGTTACAATCCTCAAAAGAATAACACACAGGGCCGAGTCGATATCATAAAAGATGGAGGAGTCCTGATGGATGAAGGCCTTTTAACTTTAGCTAGAGAGTGTGGCATCGACTATACTCTATTGGATACGGCGGCAACTCCTTTCGGTGAAAAAGCTGGTGAGACTGTAAGAGCGGTGCCCGTCTTCAAAAATGAATTCGGTTTGCCCACCGGTTGTTCACTCCATAATACGGTCGAATCGTGGAAATGGTTAGATGAATACGAAGATAGAGAAAGAGTTTTCAAGAGTCTAGACGTTTCTATAGATAATCTCCCGGTCCTTCTTGGAGCGGATTTCATATACTACGGACCGATCGAAAATGCAGATTTAGCGCTCCCCAATATGGCTATGGTAGACAAAATTATAGCTGAGGGTGCTGAAGATTATTTCGGGACTAAAGTTAGTGATAACCACCCGCACAAATCTTTATGACTCCGATATACTTTTTTATTACCTCCTCTATATAGTGCCGTATGGATCTCGATAAAGTGTTGATAACGACAGTGGTAGGGAGCTTTCCAGGTAAACCTAACAAAAAATCGATGATGAGTTCCTACTACGAGAAAGAGGATCCTTATTTGGATAGTTTAAGAGAAGCCGTGAATGCCCAGGTAGATGCCGGTATAGAACTCGTATCAGACGGACAAACAAGAGGAGGTATGATTGAAATCTTTGCAGAGGGTTTAAAGGGATTCAGGATAAAAGAAAAGATAGAGATAATTTCAGATATAGAACACATAGAACCGATAACTTTAGAAGACATAAAGGAAACAAGAAGTATCATACCCGCCTCTACCGGCCTCAAAGGAATTATTACAGGGCCTTGGACAATTGTGAACAGCGTAGAAGACCAGCATTATGACTCTAAGATGGATGCAGTTCTAGATACCACTGAGGCATTGAAGAAAGAAGCTGAAATATTAGCTGAGTATTGTGACGTGATCCAGATCGATGAACCTTACTTTTCAGTGGAATTTCCTGATTATGGTGAAGAATGTATTGAAAAGATAACCGATCTTGATACGAAGACCGCACTCCATGTCTGTGGAGATATAGAACATATCGTGGAAGAGCTTGTCGAGATGGAAATTGATATTCTGGATCATGAATTCGCTGCTAATCCGCACCTTTATGAAGTATTTAAAGATCTTTCCTTTGATCAAAGAGTTGCAGTGGGTGTCGTGACCACCAGGCCGGATACCGAGGAGATCGAAGAGATAAAAGATAATATAAACAGAGCTTACGATATATTCGGTCCAAAAACGATGATCGACCCGGACTGCGGTTTGAAGAACTTGAAAAAAGAAACCGCTAGGAATAAACTCGAAAATATGGTTATAGCGAGGAACGTGGTTTTAAATGAACGGAATAGAAAAATTAGAAGCTGAAGAGAACGAAAAGATGGAGTTTGACGAGAAAGGTTTCTTCGTTATCACGGTAAAAGATGAGATAATAGTAGAACATTACTTGAACGTTCAAAAAGAAGGGGACCTCGAAGTAGAAACTGGAAAACTCAATAAGGTCATAACAGGAGAGTCCGCAAAGGCAATCTGTGATACAATCGTGAGAGAAGGTCTTGTTTCTAGGTTAGACCACGCCGCTTATTTGGGGAGAGAACTGCAGAAAGCAGAGATCGCCTTGAAGAACGATTTTGACTACGAGCAGTGTGAGTCTATCGAACTCTGAAAAAGGAAAGAATTTATAATGTGGTACATAATCCAAACTCTAGGTGGAGAAAAACCTTGAAGATAAGGATAAAGGAAAAACCTTGGGATCTGCTTATCGTTGCTTTGCTGACCTCTCTTTTGATTTTAGCTGTAGCCTTAACCCCAGAAAGTATCTGGAGGACCATCCTCGGGCTACCTTTCATTCTTTTCTTACCAGGATATGTTTTGATCTCGTTCCTTTTTCCTGAGGACGAACCTCTTGACCACATCGAGAGGATCGCTCTCTCTTTCGGCTTAAGTATAGCTATAACTCCTTTGATCGGCCTAGCTTTGAACTACATCTGGGAGATAAGTTTAGTACCTATATTGTATTCACAATCTTTATTCATCTATACATTTTCACTTTTAGCTTATCTGCGCCGCAGATCTATACCTACCGAAGAGTTGTTCAGTATCGAATTTGAAATAAATCCTCCGGATTGGGAGAACTACGACTGGATAGATAAAGCGTTGGTGATCGCAACAGTTGGTCTTCTGATCGCTTCTGGAGGATTAGCTTATCATATCGCGACTACACCGCGGACCGGTGAGAGATTTACCGAGCTCTATATATTAGGCCAAAATGGTACGGCAGATCATTACCCTAGAAATTTAATGGTCAACGAAAATGGAACCGTGATAGTTGGAGTTGTCAATCGAGAACACGAAACTGTCAATTACACATTAGGTATTGGATTGGGAGATGCTGAAGAAAACTATGAAAATATGGAACGACTTAGTGATATTCCAGAAAATTATACTTTCTCTCTTCCCTCAAATAACACTTACCGCTTCACTGAGCTCCGGTTAAGTCATGGAGAAAAATGGAACCAAATGGTGAATTTTTCTATCGAGCAACCTAGAGAGGAACATTATAAGGTAAGTTTCTTTTTACTAAGAGATGGAGAGATCTACCAAAACCCTGTCCATCTATGGATAAAGGTAGGGGAGGATTAACTTGACCGAGGTAGAGTACAATAGGCTAGATCTCATTTATTAAAATGGACTTACCGTACCGAGGGGTCGTAGTCACCAATGATCAAACTGATTGAGTTATTCTCCTGCGAACTCTAGAACTCATTCTGTTCTGTTCTCTCTATTATCTCTTCCTGCAGACCTTCGGGAAGATTGACGAAGTAATCACTATATCCGGCCACTCTGACCATAAGATCGCTGAATTCATTTGGATTATCCTGTGCCTCCCTCAGTAGATCTGCACTTACCACATTGTACTGAACATGGTGAGAGTCCATCTTGAAATAACTTCTCATCAGTTTTCCGAGCTTTCTCCTAGTTTCTTCATCCTGCACCAGGTCCGGTGATAGTTTTTGATTCAAGAGTGTCCCTCCTGATCTCACATGATCTAACTTTCCGATAGATCGAAATACAGCTCCGATACCTTTTCGATCGGCTCCTTGAACTGGGGAAATGCCTTCGGATAAAGGCTTTCCGGCTTTTCTACCGTCCGGTGTCGCATCACATACACTCCCGAAGTAAACATGGACCGTGGTCGGAAGGCCGTAGACTCTCCTAGATGCGTTTCTGACAGGTGTAGTGGGATAGTCCTCCACCATATCGATACACGTATCGAAAACGTCCTTAGCGATGTCGTCCGCATAATCGTCATCGTTGCCGTATCGCGGCGTTCTGCTCAGGAACATCTGACGCATCTTCTCATCATTCTCAAAATTCGATCTTATAGCAGAGAGGACCTCTCCAAGATTATATCTTTCCTCATCGAAAATGTTATATTTGAGAGAAGACAGCGAATCCGTTATCGTTCCCAAGCCGACGATCTGTATATATTGAGTGTTGTATCGGGCACCCCCGCTGTTATAATCTTTTGCCGATGTCACACAGTCCTCTATCCAAAGAGAGAGAAAAGGTACGGGAAGTTCGTCATGATAGATTGTTTCGATGAGGTCGTTCCCTTCCTGCTTTATATCTATAAAATATTGGAGTTGCTTTTTGAAAGCCTCCTTTAGGTCTTCATACGAATCGAAATTGGAAGGTTCACCGGTTTTCAAACCTATCTTGTTTCCCGTTCTTGGATCTATACCGTTGTTGAGAGTGATTTCCAATACCTTTGGCAGGTTGAAATAGCCTGTGAGGATGTAGCTCTCTTTCCCAAATGCCCCCGTTTCCACGCAACCGCTCACGCCACCTGCCCTCGCATCTTTTAAAGACTTCCTCTGCCTCAACAGTATCTTTATTATCTCGTCGTGATTGAAGAAAGGGGGTTCACCGAATCCCGGTTTTACCACTTTAAGGGCTTTATTCAAAAATCTGTCTACATTCTTTTTACTGATCAATACCGCGGTGTTGGGCTGAAGCGTCCGCATTTCATCCAATGTTTCTAAAAGAAGGTGGGAAACTTCGTTTACACCGTCTGATCCGTCTTTTTGGACTCCCCCGATGTTGATCTTCGCAAAATCGTTGTATGTATTGCTTTCCTGAGCAGTAACTCCAACTTTAGGGGGAGCTGGCTGATTGTTGAACTTAAGCCAGAAAGCTTGCAGCAGTTCCTTCGCTTTGTATCTATCTAGCTCTCCATCATCGACTTCCTTTTCATAAAACGGATACAGGTGCTGGTCCAATCTGCCAGGATTGAAGGAATCCCAGGGATTGGATTCCGTGGTTATGCCTACATGGATGAACCAGTAGTGTTGCAGAGCTTCCCAGAACGTATCTGGAGGGTTTTTAGGAACTTTTTTACATATACTAGCCATCTTTCTTAGCTCTTCTTCTCTCTCACGATCTTTTTCCTTTTCAGCCATCTTTTCCAGCTTATCGGCGTATCTCCCGGCATAAAGGACCATCGCATCTGCTACTATTTCCATAGCTTTCAGTTCTTCGAGTTTATCGATATCTTCTTTTGAATTCAGTTCCTCCTTTTTATTCGATATCCGCTTTTTTATATCTAGTAAACCAGTGTTGAATATCTTCTCGCCGCCGGAAGTATGTCCCGGGACTCTCTGCTCCATGAACTCGGTGAAGACCCCGGCCTCGTAGGCTTCTTTCCACTCTTTTGTCATCTCTTCAAATATTCTTTCCCGTATGGTTTCGCCTTTCCAGAACGGTATTATACTATCTCGATATACATCTCTTGTGTCTTGCTCAACATCATACGGATTTTTTTCTCTAGAGTCCAATACCTCTAGGTCCTCTTCTTTATGACAGCAAACTTCAGGATAGGTCGGGACTTCTTTCACTCCAGTTCCTCGAATCCCCACGATCAATTGTCCATCCTCTACAGGTGTACTTACGTGCTCCATCAGGTGTTTGAAAGCGAGTGCTCTCTGGACAGGTATTGATTTATTTTTTAAATCGGTATTCTTATAAAATTCAGTTATCAGTTCCCCCCGCTCAGAGGATATCTCCACTTCCTTCTTAACAGACTCTTCCCTCAATATACCGATGCGGTCGTTGATAGGATCGATCGAAGAACGTCTTTGATCCATCTCATCTTTTATATCCGATTCGCAGGAGACTCCTTCGTCCAACTTATCCACCTTCTTTTACACGATATCCTTCTGATTCGAATATTCTCTTTATCTCCTCTACTTTATCCCTACTAGGAGCTTTTGTTCTCTTAACAACATACTTCTTTCCGAGCCTATTATATTTTTCTTTTACATCGTGATAGGGAAGCAAATCTATCTCCTTCACTCTTTTGGAAGAAGATAGAAAATCCAAGATCGAACTTATATTCTCTTCAGTATCTGTTATCCCGGGTATTACAGGAAATCTAATGATCACTTCATTATCACTTTCTCTTAAAAGTGACTTCAAATTATCAAGTATATCATTGTTAGAGACTCCTGTATACTCCTTATGGAGTTCGTCATCGATTATCTTAAGGTCAAACAGGAACAGGTCTATCTTACCTTTAATGGAATCGAATTTATCAGGTTTTACATGACCACAGGTATCAACTGTAACATGTATATCTTTCTCTTTACATCTATCGATCAGTTCTCTCATGAACTCGAACTGTTGGAAAGGTTCTCCCCCAGAAAGGGTGACACCTCCATCGGAGGTATCGTGATAAACGGTCGAACGCTCAATCTCCTTCATGACTTCTTCTACCGTAACTTTTTTACCAACCATCTTTAAAGCAGTGGTAGGACATTCACTCGCACATTTACCGCAGAGATCACATTTATCTCTATCTAAAGTTACAACTTCATTTTTTTCTTTGACAGCGTCCTGCGGACAGACGACCAAACAACTCCCGCAACCTATACACTTGGTCTCGTAAAAGAAAAGATCATCCTCATAATATATCCCTTCAGGATTGTGACACCACGGACAACTCAAGGGACATCCTTTAAAGAAAACTGTAGTCCTTATCCCCGGGCCGTCGTGTACCGCGAATTGCTTGATATCGAATATCTTTCCTTCGATCATCGGATTTACCTACTATAGTAAATTGATATTTGGTGTATTTAGTCTTTCACGACCTCTTCTAACTGCTCGTGAGCAACATATCTTTTTATCTTCTTTCTATCATATCTGAAAGGATTCAAGACTTCTTCTACGACCCGATATAGATAATCTTCATAATAGACTGTATCATAAAATTGTGGTTCTTTCTCTTTCACCTTCACTTTTTCTCTAACATCATTACTATTCGAATCCGTAACGATATACTCAACAGACTGTCCTGGTGACCTTGATAATCCCATCTCTTTGTACTGCATTAAGGCACTCTTCACCTCCGTTATGCTGTCATAATCTGCTGCTTTTTGAGAAGCCGTTCTGTTAAAACAGAGTTTTCTCGGATCTACATCTCTGTTTTTCAGAGATATAATCCTCTCTCTGACAATATCCAAAACGTTCCGTATCTTCTCATCGATATCATCTTCAGTTCTGATATCCTTTAACTCTTTTAGAATCTCCATTTGTGTCTCTTTGAAATAATCTGGGGTATCACTCCGCTTGGCATGCAATCCTTTGACATCGAGTTTCCCTTCTAGAACACCGTAGTAGTGGTTCAATGCACCGATATTATCTTTTTTGCTCTCTAAGAAAACGATCCAATCATAGGTACCTTCCCTTTCCAGAGTCAGCTTCGTTTTCTCTTTCACCTTATCTTGAAGAGATCCCAACTTTTCGTGATCTCCTGTCAACCAAAGAGAATCTACTATGCCGTGGATGAGGTCAAAACCCATATTTTGAGCTAATTCAGCGGTTTCAATAAGAATTTTCCGCCCGTAGGCGGTTATGCTTTCGTGGACCTCTATAGAATTGAATCTTGCTTTCTTGTAGCCAGTGTATCCAAAACACGTGACCAGCAACCATTTCAATACCTTTTCTCTCTTTTTGAAGTGGCTGTTTTCATCTTTCAATTTTTTGTACTTCTGTCTCCTCTCGATCAAAGGTCCTACAACTTCTGGTATGATACCCCTCTTGTCTTTGCGGACCTGGTAACCTAAATCAGGGACTTCGCGGAAATTTTTAGAATCGCGATTCAAAGTCTCGGGAGAGAGATTATATTTGTCTATGATAGAGGGATACATGCTGGCAAAATCCATTTTCACAACGTCTTTATGAAAACCAATTCTTGGTTCAAAGATGTGGCCACCTCTATCCGCTTTCAATAGATGTATAGAATCTTTGAAATCTTCAGAGATGTTCTTTTTCCACGGTATAAGATAACCTTCCTCTAGGGCCTTCTCGACCTCCATCGCATTTATCAGTGATCCTGGACTTCTTCTTGACAATCGTTGTATCGGTAACTTTGAGATGCGAGAAGCTTCTATCAAGCCCTCTACACCCCCTTCTCCGTAGAGAAAAGAGTTCTTAGTATCTATATGAATCCGGCCTTTGAGAGGATAAAAAGGGGTTTTATAGATGATCCTGCCGTAGGACTCATACCAGGAGCCGTTCTTCGGAGTATGTAAAGTTTTTTTCCTGCCAAGTTTCAGATCAATCTTGTTAATTTCGGCTCTATGGGCCAGATAAGGTATCTCTAAGAGATCTTTGCTGGAAGTGAGCAGGATATCAGGATCTTTTCTAGAGATCACTTTATTTAACTCTTCAAGTATGTATGATTCTTCTCCTGAAATCTCTTCCCCGCCTATTTTTACCGACTGCAGTTCATCCTCTTTTTTGCGATAGTTCTTGCTTTTTGATCTTGTATCGAGAAAAATTTTTTTTAGATGCGGCTTTGAATAGTAGATGGTTGGCTCTTTTTCTAAATTTTTCCAACCTTCGTTCTTTTCGACTAGCGAAAGCGGCTTTATGCCCTTCTCTATAAGGTATCTCTGATCTAACGGGATATCTACATTGTAGAAACGGTATTTACTGAAACCTTCAAAAAAGCTGATCGCTTCGAGCTGATCTTGTGGCTTGAATACCTTCCCAGGTGTTACAGCGAGAAGTTTTCTTTTACTGCTAGAATAAAGATCTGTTTTCCTTTTAACAAAATGTGTCTTGAAATCTCTCTTATCATAATGAGTTTTTATTTTTTTTAGATATTTTTCATTAGATTGGACATAAAAAGTTGGCTCATAATCAACCCTCAGCCTGTAACAGTCATCTTTGTTTTTAAGCCATATTACCATCTTTCCGTCTTTTAAATCAGGATACAGATCTAGTATCCATCCCTTCATATCATCCAATACCCAAGACAAGGAAGGACTTAAAATGAAAACTAGGGGAGAGTGAGGTGAAAGTGTTCTCTTTTAAATAGAGAAAGAAACAAATATATAAAGGAGCAGAGGATTCGGTCTTCACATATGAAGATATCTGTAGTTATACCTACGATGAATGAAGAGGAATCGATCGGACAGGTCATGGATGAGATCAACGAAGCACTTTCAGGTAGGGATTACGAAGTGTTGATCGTTGATACAGAATCTACAGACAGGACTCGTGAGATCGCACGCTCTAAGGGGGCTAAGGTAGTAGAAGAACCTAGACGAGGCTACGGAAGAGCTTACAAAACAGGCTTCGAAGAGGCAGAAGGAGATATAATAGCTACTTTAGATGCAGATTGCACTTATCCCGCTTCTAAAATACCTAGTTTAGCGGTCATGATAGAAAAAGAGGGTTATGAATTTATCACCACGGATCGACTCTCTAACATCTCATCTGACGTGATGGGATGGACACATCGTTTCGGAAATTGGGTCTTGAAAACAACTATGAATTTACTCTTCCGGACCAAACTAAACGATTCGCAGTCGGGGATGTGGGTCTTCAAAAGTTCTGCCTTGAGGCATCTGAACGTGAACAGTGACGGCATGCCTTTCTCTGAGGAGATAAAGATAGAAGCTAAAAAGAAGGGACTCAAAATTGACGAAGTTTCGATCGACTACAGAGAAAGAAAAGGCGAAGCAAAGATCCGTTCTTTGAAGGACGGTTTTAAGAATTTTTTCTTCCTCTGGAAAAAAAGGTTTGGATTAGTATGACTGATATAGATAAAGTGAAGGTATCCCCTTCGATATTATCCGCGGATTTTTCTGACCTTGAAAGTGCGGTGAAGGCCGTAAAAAGTAC
>JAGXLF010000071.1 GCA_018334835.1 Thermoplasmatota archaeon
TCTAAAAAGCTAACTAGAATATCTTTCACATTATCCCAGTTATCACTCGCTGTGTCAACGATGTCTTCGTAATCTACTTTTTCATCTTTTATGCCGTGAGCGTAGTTATCTACAGTCACTAAAGCGGCATATTCTAAAGAGATTTCATTACTCAGAGTAGCTTCCGAAGCCATGGTCATTCCGACCAGATCGCCAAACTCCTGGAGAATTTTGACCTCAGCTTTTGTTTCGAGACGGGGACCCTCTGTCTGAACATACACATACTCCAAATCAACGTAGTCATGTGCAGCTTCTTCAGCAGCTTCGATCAACTCGTTGCGAAGGGTCTGTGACAATTCCGGAGTTACGTGTTTGATCTTCTCGTTGTAGAAGCTCATAGGATTCCAAAAGTTAACATAATCTTTAGGTATCGATATCGACGGGACTTCAACATCTACATTCAATGCTCCAGAAGAACAGATGCCGATTATCCCATCTACTTCTTCCTGCAGAGCGTAAACATTCGCTCTATGATTTATACGGTGTGGAGGTATAGTATGATCTCGACCGTGCCTCATCAACAATATGATCTCTTTACCCCCCATTTCACCTTTAAAAAGAGGTGAAGAAGGCGTTCCCCAGGGTGTGTTCTTCTCTATCTTCTCTTCTATCTCGAATTCATCCCAGTCTTTAAGAGCAGTTCCTCCTATCAAACCTATCCGTGACATCGAATCACTCTGTGAGAGTTGTTTACCGAATTTTAATATTTTTGGCTATTTCATCCCGTAATCTATTTTAACTCATTGATCATATAAGATATAACGGTGATAAGATATGTTAGCGGAATTTTCGATCGTCCCTCTTGATAAGGGTGTTAGTCTGAGCGAGTACGTTTCCAAAGTGATCGACATAGTGGACAAGAGCGAATTGGATTATCAGCTCACTCCGATGGGGACCGTTGTTGAAGGAGAGTGGAACAAAGTCATGAATCTGATCAGCGAATGCCACAAAGAGATGAGGAAGTACTCTGACAGGATCGAGACAAAGATAATCATCGACGATAGAAAAGGAGCGAATAATAGACTTACGGGAAAAATAGAATCCGTGGAGAAAAGGTTGGGGAAAGAAGTCAAAAAATGAGGCAAATCAAAAATCGACTAAAGAAGCCTGGCCTGAGGAAGACTCTTTCTTTTTCTCTTTTATTTTGTTCTCCTCAGAAAACTCTTTCTCGCTCAATCTTTCCGCCAGCTTCGTCCCTATACCGGGTAACTCTCTCAGCTCCTCTGGACTCGCTTCACGAACTTCCTCGATAGTTTCATAGCCGGCTCTGTAAAGACTCCTAGCTCTGACTCTCCCGACTCTATCAAGCTCCACCAGCTCAAAAAGATTTTCCTTCACACCGTGTTTTACCCGTTCAGTTAGCTCAGTAAGTTTTGCCTCTTTTTGTTTATTGAACATCTTTGCTATCTCTGCCGATGCGTGCAGAAGCCAATCCGCCGTCTCTACTTTATTGTAGATATCTCCGGGTCCGATACCGAACTTATCAGCGATCTCATCTTCCGGCACCTCTTCGATCCAATCCTGAAGAAGCAAGGCCGTTTTGAAGGCTCTCAAGTATTCTTCAAGCTCTCCTCTATCGTGGGGGAAATCCTCGAACAAATCCGCCCGTAAAGATTCTGCCTTTTTTTTATATTTCTGTAATTCGGTCTTAGATGCGAAGAGATTGTACATATTTGGAGTGAGGCAGATAGTATGAAGATATGATATATCTAAACCCATCTTTCCGCTTTTCACCGCATTTCTAATCTTGACAGCTGAAAGCGGATCTATATATAAGTCTGAAACCCTTTTGCCGAATCTAGTAGCTTCTAGACAATCATCCTCGCGGACCAATTCTTCCTCTTTTAGCATCTCTAGGGTCTTCCTAACCCTCTCCTCGATAGACCATATTTCACTCTGCTGCGAGTAGAAAGTTTGCTCCATGAAATTGTATATCTCTTCTTCAAATGCGCAGTGCTCTGTCGCTATCAAAGAAAGTAGGTGAGTTCTCAAAGCTGGCTCTGTCGCCATCCTTGAGACTATAGCCTCGCTCTGACCGAGCAGGTATTCATCATAAAGTTCATTCACCTGTCTCCGCTTTTTAGCCACTAGGATCGCCTCACCTAAATCATCGTATCCAGGTCTGCCAGCTCTCCCGAGCATCTGCTGTATCTCCATGACTGGGATCGGAGCGTTGTATCCTAACAGCGCATCGTATCTTTTACAGTCTCTTACTATCACCTTCCTAGCTGGCATGTTTATACCCGCGGCTAGCGTTGGAGTCGCGGTGATAAACTTTATCAACCTATCCCTGAATGCCTCTTCGATCTTCTTTCTTTGAAAGTTATTCAACCCGGCGTTATGGAATGCAGTACCGCTCCGGATCATTTCTGCGAGATTTTTACCTACAGATGTGTTGCTCCTGCTCTCTATCTCGTCCGCAACTTCTTTCAGTCCCTCTTCCTCATCTTCGCTAAGGTGCTCTTCTACCGTTGAAGTCATTTCTTTACTGACCGAGCGTGTGGATTTTCTACTCCTGACGAATACGAGACACTGGTCACCTCCTTCTAAGGTTGGGTCAGCTAGGGTCGACACTGCGCCACTTTTTGGCTCGAGTTTTTTCTCTTCTCCATCAGCATATTTGATCTTGTTTTTGTTGAAAACGCCTTTCTTCAACTCTACGGGTCTCCAATCGCTTTTGTGATGTTTCGCATCTAACCAATTTGCGATCATGTCCGAATTCCTGATGGTGGCAGAAAGAGCTATGATCTGTGCGGCTGGGTTCGCTTGTTTCATTTTTGATAGGGTGACTTCAAGTGTAGCGCCTCTTTCTCTATCGTTAACCAGATGGACCTCGTCGGCTATCACGCAGTTCAACTGCGACAGCCAATCAACGTTATGTCTCAAAAGAGAGTCGGCCTTCTCTGAAGTCGCGATTATCACATCATAATCTCGCAGAGAGGGGTCTGGATTATCATAATTCCCCATCGATATGCCGACGTTCATACCGAGTTCTTCAAATTTTTTTAGATCATCCAACTTTTCAGATGCGAGAGCTCTCAAAGGGACTATGTAGAGAGCTTTACCGCCTTCGTCCAAAACACGTTTGATTATACCTAGATAAGCCAACAAAGATTTTCCACTAGCTGTCGGGTAAGCGAAAACGCAGTTGTTTCCAGATAGAACGTCATCTACACCCTTCTCCTGTGGAGGATACAACTCTTCTATTCCATCTGATCTTATGACATTCTTAGCTTTGTCCGATATATCTAGGTCTTCAACTTTCATGCTTCTCAGTGAGCTTTAGGGGGTCATTTAGATTAGATGTACTAAAACTTGGTGCTTCTAGGCCTCCCATGGAGTTACTTTTCTCAAATTCTATTTGCAGGTTTTAAATATTACAACTACTTTATGAGTGACGAAAATGCCCCTATTGAGTTCTTTTCAAGCCGCTGTCGGAGGAGTCCTAGTCATACTCGTATTTGGTATAGTGGTGGAAAAACATTATGTGAGCAGATCCACCGTTTTCTACAACCTTCTCTCCTTCATCTTACTTTTAGCTTCGATAGAGATCTCTTATCTGCTACTCTCAGGTCTCGTAATCTATCTAGTACTCGGTGCGGTTGTCATGAAACTAGAGTTGAAGCCTTTGTTCCCCGCCTTTGGCGCTCGAACGTATGGCTCTCTCGCTCTCGTCTTGCTTTTGGAGGGAAGAAAATTCATCCCTGGTATCGAAGGAAGAGGGGTTTACGAAACCTTCGGTCTGCTGATCCTCCTATGGATACTCGTTACAGGTTTGGTCCATCTTTTGGGACATCTCTACAAAAAGCACGGCTGGAAGATATTTTGATCGAAGTGCTTTTCTTTCAAACCACCCAAATGATTTATAGAGATATCTTAATCGGGTGTTGATGGAACTGAAAAATCAGCATCGTCTGAAAGATAAAAAAGTTAAAATATACTCAGAAGAGCTGAAAGATAAACTCGGAGATTCTCCATTTGGACCTGAAGAAGCGGTGGATATCGCAGATACGGATGATGAAGATGAAGTCCTGATAATCGATGATGAGTTAGTAGCTACATTCTTCGATGGAGAACTCTTTCCAACTATCGAAGGTCTTTTGACAATGAACGCGACTAGGAGATTTGTGACGGTAGATATGGGAGCGGTCAAATTTGTATACAATGGGGCAGACATAATGGCTCCCGGTATAGTCGACGCTGACGAAAATATAAGAGAAGGAGATATTGTCTGGGTGAGGGAAATCGAACATGAAAAACCTCTAGCTGTAGGACGAGCTCTCACCGACGGAAAAGAGATGATCGAATCTGAGGAAGGGAAAGTAGTTAAGAACTTACACCACGTGGGAGACGGTAGGTTCGAATGAGTTACAGGTTCTCCTTCAACTCGTCTATTATTTTAACTGGGGAGGGATCTTTTCCTCTCAATAAAGCGAGATAGATACTAACGTAATCTCCTAAATAAACTAGATAAAGTATTCTAGCTAACTGCGTATCCGCATCTGTCCAAACTTCTATCATGTCTTCGACTTCCCCTTCGAATACCAGTTCTTTCGTCAATTCTATGCGTTGGTTTATCTTATCGAGTTCCTTTTCATCTCTCAACAGTACGGGGACGAATTCCTTTTTCTTTTCTCCACCCTTCCAGCCCACTATTTCGTTGTGATTCATCTCAGGGAAGGCCCCGTACCACGAAAGTATTTCAGAATTTTCGTTGAATTGGGTGTGCCATCTGTTCGCTACAGCATTGTAGATCGAGTGACCGTAAACGATAGGTATCTTACCATAGATGCGTTTCGCTAACTTTTTTGCTTCGTTTTCTTCTGTATCAACGTCGGCCTTTATCCTATCTCTTAGTTCTTTCAGCTTTGAAACTGAGTCTATAATATCCACTTCCGAATCATAGATCAATAATTCAGAGAGCAACTGCAGTACAGGTACGAACAAGAAGGCAAAAGCTGCTCTAGGAGGATATCCTGTTGGTGCTTGGATAAAAACAAGATGTTCCTTCTTACACAACTTTTCTAACTCACCGTTAGAACTTATACCGACAACTTTAGCATCTCGTTTTAGGCCTTCTCTAGCGGCACTCAAAGTTTCTTCAGTATCACCAGAATATGAAACGACTATAAGAAGTGTATTTTCATCTACAAAAGACGGTAGTGTATAATCGCGATTGACGTAGATCGGAACCTGTATCCTATTGGCAAGAAAACTCTTCAAAGTATCTCCCACTATAGCCGATCCACCCATACCTGCAATCACGATATTATCCGGTTGAAAGGGCAAAAGATTGATCTCAGATTTCTCTACAACCTCTTCGATTTGCTCAGGGAAATTCTCCAATATCTGGAGCATATCGTTTGAATCTAGTTCCTCCATCTTCTCAATATCATCGAGCATAGTTTCACGCCAAGGGTTAATCGATGTCAAGATAAATAAATTTCCCGATTATAGACCCTATTAAAACTGTACTTGATTCTAGAGTTTCGCAGATCTGTAAAATATCATCGCAGATATCAGAGAGATGATCCGGTCAAAATATACACTCACCAAGGCAGAACGACCCTGCGCAGACTATGACCAAAACTCTATTATAAATCAAATTCCTTCGATAAACGATGTACGAAGAATTCGAAAGTATCATTGAACGATTGGAAGATGGCGATTTCGTGATGGTGTACGACGCTGACGAAAGAGAAGATGAGGTCGATCTTGTGACTCCCTCAGAAAAAATCACTCCTCAGAAAATAAGAACGTTAAGAAGAGATGCAGGTGGACTCATCTGCGTTACAGTTCCGCCGGAGACATGGAAGAAACTCAAGATGCCGTATTTGAGTGATTTACTCGAAGAGTGTGCTGATGAACATTCTCTACTATTAGAGATGAAAGCCGACGATATACCCTACGATGAAAGATCGACTTTTTCTCTGACAGTGAACCATAGAGATACATTTACCGGTATAACTGACATAGATAGGTCCCTCACGATACAGAGGTTCGCAAAATTAGGAAGCGAGATAGATGAGCACTCTACGGAAGAAGCACAGAAGATGTTTGGAGATGAATTTCGATCTCCCGGACACGTTTTCCTTCTCAACGCGACGGAAGGATTGGTCTCAGAGAGAGAAGGGCATACTGAACTGACCACTGCCTTATTAAAGTTGACCGAACTCTATCCCAGTATGACCATCTGTGAGATGCTTTCGGACCAGGGCGACAGTCTAGATGAGGAACAAGCTAAGGAATACGGAAAAGAAAACGATATTCCGATAATCGAGGGAAAAAAGATAAAAGAAGAGTTGAAGGATAAAGATGTCTAAAAGGAGAGTGATGGCTGGCGGTACCTTCGATATCCTCCACTTGGGGCACCTTCACTACCTTCAAGAGGCAAAAGAGCTTGCAGACGAACTGGTAGTCGTTGTCGCATGTGATAAAACTGTGAGAGAACACAAACACGAACCCTTGATGGACGAGGACGCGAGAAGAGAGATGGTAGGCGCCTTGAAACCGGTAGATAAAGCAATCGTTGGAAGCGAAGAAGACAAATTCGATACTGTCGAAGAAGTAGATCCCGATATAATCGCTCTAGGATACGATCAAAGACACGAGGAAGAAAAATTGAAAGAGAACCTGAGAGCGAGGGATATGGAGGATATAGAAGTGAAAAGATTATCCCACCACAGCCACGAGTTGGACAGTAGCAGATACATAATCAGAAAGATTATAGACTGGTACAGCATGAAAAAGGAACTCGAAAAGGCAGAAGAGGAGGAAGATTAGATGAAGAAGATAGGTATCGCTGACACGACATTCGCTAGATACGACATGTACAAAAGCGTGGTCGATGAATTGTCTAAAACTGGAACAGGGTACGACATCAAAAGGTATACAGTTCCTGGGATCAAAGATCTTGCTATCGCTTCCAAGAAACTTATAGACGAAGGATGCGATATAGTCATAGCGCTTGGAATGCCAGGACCTGAGCCGATAGACAAACAATGTGCCGATCAGGCATCTAAGGCACTTCTCTACGTTGAGATAAAGACCGATACACATATAATCGAGGTCTTCGTACATGAAGATGAAGCTGAGGATGAAAAGGAATTGATGAAACTGGCTGATAACAGGGCTAGAGAACACGCGGTCAACGTTTATGACCTGCTTTTCAGGCCCGAGCGGCTCGAAGAAAAAGCCGGGCAGGGAGCCCGAGAAGGATATCCCGACGTAGGATCTTTGAGGTGATAAGATATGGAAAAAAATATGAAATTGGGGATAGTTGTTTCGGAATTTAATTATGATATAAATCAGATGATGTTGGAACGAGCTGAAGAGCATGCGAATTTTTTAGGAGCTGAAGTTGAAGAAGTACTACGCGTTCCAGGAGTTTTCGATATGCCTCTCGGCATCAAAAAGCTTCTAGAGAAAGAAAATATTGACGGCGTAGTGACCTTGGGTACGGTAATCAAAGGAGAGACCAAACATGACGAAACAGTAATGTCTCACGCCGCGAGAAAGATAACTGATCTGGAACTGGAATACGATAAGCCAGTAAGCCTAGGAATTACTGGACCAGGTATGAGTAGAATGCAGGCAGAGGAAAGAATCGAACGCGCGAAGAATGCTGTCGAAGCCGCAGTGAAGATGTACGAACGTACTAG
>JAGXLF010000072.1:0-2395 GCA_018334835.1 Thermoplasmatota archaeon
AATAAAGTCCCGGAAGAGTTCATAAAATTGATCCGCGGTATAACCGATGGTAATCCTTTGTTCATAAAAGAATGTACTGCCCAGATGGTTGATGAGGGGGCCGTAGATTTAAAAAAAGAAGTCTATCCAAAAACTAGGGATGAGGTCGAAATACCTAGCATCATAGATAACATAATAGATAGATGGACTAGAGGACTAAATAAAAAGACAAGAAGGATATTCGAAATAGGAAGCGTCATAGGAGAAAAAATCCCGTTCGACCTTCTTTCCTATCTATTTGATATGAACGAGTTCGAACTCCTGAATCACGTCGATATATTGGTAGGGCAGGATATATGGGATGAAGAACCAAATGAAGACTTCTTTTACTTCTCTCACGGTTTGATCCAGTTATCCGTGTATGAGAATATACCTAAGACTATTAGAAAAAGGTATCATCAAAAAATAGGAGATGCGATGAAAGATATTTATGATGAGGAAATAGAAGTTCATCTTTCAGAAATAGCGTTCCATTTCGAAAGAGGAGGTAAAATAAATGAGAGTATCAAGTATTATATAAAGGCAGGAAAAAGGGCCGAAGATATCTATGCACATGAAAACGCTGTGCAGATGTATCAAAAGAGTTTAGAACTCATTAAAGATACAGGAAAATTACGCTCGAAAGAGGTAGAGGTCCTCGAAAGCTTAGGCGATACATACAGCCTGATAGGAGAATACGGGAAAAGCCGAGATAATCTTAAACGAGCAATCGAAAGGAGCGATGACAAAAAAAATAAAGCTAAATTCTACTGTAAAATTGGCCGTACCCACCTAGACCAGGGAAATTACGATCAAGCGCTTACTGCCCTAGAGAAAGGTTTGAACACTCTCGATAAAGAAAATTGGATAAGATGTCGATTGCTTGATAGGAAAGGTTGGGCTCTAATGAGAAAAGGCGAACTCCAAAAAGTCAGAGATATTTTTGAGGAGGAAAAAAGGGTTGCAGAAAAGATAGAAGAGACCAAAGAAAGAGGACAGGCTATCCATAATGAGGGGGCTTTTTACCTTAAGAAAGGAGAATATAAAAAAGCAAAAAAGAGATTTAGAAAGGCAGTTGAGCTGAGAAAAGAGATAGGAGATAAAAAAGGATTGTCTTCTTCATACAATAATCTAGGAGTGGTGTATTCAAATGAAGGTGATTTAGATAATTCATTAAAATATCTGAACAAAAGTCTTGATATAGTTAAAGAGATGGGCGATATCCGGTCAGTTTCGCTGACTCTTTTAAATATTGGTGAAGAGTACTACAATAAAGGAGAACTAGATAAAGCCTTGGAGAATTACGAAGAAAGTCTTTCTGCGAAAGAAAAGATCGATGACAGAGAGGGCATCGCCTTCTGTCATAACTATATCGGAGAGGTTTATAGGGAGAAGAAAAAGTTATCCGATGCAAAGGAGTGTCACGAGAAAGGGTTAAAAGTCGCAAAAGATATTCAAAATCAAAAGATGATTATAGATTCTCTTCTAAGTCTAGCTCAGGATAGATTAGAATCAAACGAAGTAGAAAAGGGCCTGTCCCAGGCCAAAAAAGCTCTTCAGAGAACCAAAAAAAGTGGATTGAGTAGCAAGCTGTCAAAAGCGAAGAGAACGATAGGCAAGGGTTATAGATTGAACGATGAATTTGAAAGGGCCTTGGAAATATTAGAAGAGAGCCTTGAAGAGATGGAGGAAGAAGGGGACGAAAAAGAAAAAGGAAAGATATTGTATGAACTTGGATTAACAAGTGCTGAGACGGAGGAGGAAAACATCAAGTCCTACTTCAAGAAAGCATTGAATATTTTCGAGGAAATAGGTATGGACCTTTGGATAGAGAAAACGGAAAACGAGGTTCAGAGCCTGAATTTAGAATTGTCTTAGATTGTGGTTCAAGAAGATATCTAATCTCTATAGGATAAATAACTTTAGGAAAATCCTATCCTTCTTAGGAGATGAACTGCTAGGTTTTGCGAAATTGAGGGGGTGAGTTGGACCTCTAGGAGAGGGAGAGAGTGAAAGTGGCAGAGTATCGCGAGAGGTTTGAGTGTGTGCGTGTTTTAAACGGTTTTAATGATAGGCGTAAAGCGTGAGTTTCTTACTCGTCGTCTAATTCTTCCAAAATAGCCTGTATCTTTGGTTTCTGGGATATCTTTTGTGATGATTCTTCAAAAATTATGACCTTTTTACATAATTTATACATAAATTTTACATAAATTTTATATGCTTCGATAAGAGATAAAACTAATGGGAGAAAATAATGAACCGAAAAATACGTACCATGTTGGTAGCATGGTTGGCAGCGATGTTGATACTATCAGTCTTTGGACTAGCGATATCTGGTGTATCATTAGCAACAGAAGATGACGGAGAAGAGAGTGAT
>JAGXLF010000072.1:2918-7685 GCA_018334835.1 Thermoplasmatota archaeon
ATCCTTGGGCCGCTTTAGTGATAAACGCTGGAGATCCGGCGGGAGTCGATGCAGTGACAGTAGACTTTGAAGACGATACTCTCACAATCGAGGCTACAGACAGTAACGACACAAATCACGTGACTATACTGGTAAACAAAGCCTTTGCTGATGAGCATCTAGCTGATTCTGAAGGAGACCTGAATATAGAAACGAGTGATGCGGTGAACTATGACGGTCTTGATAACTCGAACGAAAGCGCAGGTGGAGGAGCGATGTACGTCTTTCAGGTAGAGAGTTTCAGCACACAGACGATAGAGATTTCCGAATCTGGCTGGTTACCTTCCTTGGGAATACCTTTATTCTTGGTAGCTGTAGCGATACCAGTAGCCATATACACTTTGAAAAAGAAAAAACAATAATCAAAAACCTTTCCTTTCATTATATTTTTATTAAATTTTAGAAGGTTTGAATGAAGTCATCAAACCATTTTGGTCAGAGCGACTAAAACCACCACTACGCCCAGGACCAGCGATATCAGACCGTACCAGAGATACGGTCTTTTATCTTCGCTGAAGTCTGCAAAGCCCCCGCTTGGGTCAGATCCTTCTGTTCCGGCAGGTTCGGTGATCGCCATGAGCGCGATCCCAGCCAGGATCAAAATAACCCCTATTATTATAACGAGTGTTTTCTTGTCCATATATTGTAAATTAGCTTAAATGATAAAAAAGTTATCGAAGCCTTCTATCGCCCTTACTGCCCGACAAGAAATATTTCTTACCAGCTAGAGGTTGTTCTCTATTAGTTTTCGCCTGATCTCTTCTAGAAATCAAATGTACCGCTCTTTTAATCCCTAATGACGGAGATCTCCTACTGAGCCACAAAAGGTTAAATTTATTTATAATTGTGCTGAGGGGGTGAGTGAAAGTGGATTCGAAGCAATTCATCTACGGGCTGGAAGCCCGTAGGGTTCTTGCTCACACCTCTCTAAATACAACGATTTAGAGTTGATTATATAGAATAAACTTTTTTAGGTTTATATTGTAAATTAAACCCTTTGAGGTTGAAAAATCTCTTTCCATATGCGGATTACCGCATCCCTATCTTTCTCTAAGTCGTATCTTCTCAAGATTACCATAAGTATTCACTCTTATCAGGTAAATCCAACTTCTATGTAAAATAGACTTCCGAACTCGGAAGGGATCAGATTGGATTGCGTTCCTACCGAAGTACTAAATAGACCGATCAGTACCTACTTTTGAAATGGGGGAAACACTATACGTTTCGGATCTTGATAGGACTCTACTCAACAGCGAAATAAGAGTCAGTAAAAGGACCGAAGAAGTCATAAACGATCTGATTTCTGAAGGTATGAAGTTTACGATAGCTACTGCTCGTTCGTGGTATTCAGCTTCTGAAAAAGTGAAGAGTTTGGATCTTACACTCCCCGTTTCTATCTACAACGGTTCATTCATCATAGATCCTGTAAGCGCGGAAGCGGTCGATTCTAAAGAGTTTGAGAAAAATGAAAGTAAAATGATTTTGGATAAGTTCATCGAAGGAGATGTTTACCCACTTGTTTATTCTTTTATCCATGAAGAAGAAAAAGTTTCATGGCTCTTTGATAAAGAGAATCAAGGGATAAAGAAGTATCTCGCTTATAGGCAAGGTGATGAGAGATTGAGGAAGGTCGGAAGTGTTGAAAATCTTTATGATGGAAAACCGTTCTATTTCTCAGCTATAGATAAGAAAGAAAAATTGGAAGACCTGATACCGTTTTTCGAGAGAAAAGAATCATTATCTTATCACTTCCAAAAAGATCTAAACAGTGATGATTATTACTGGCTGGAGGTAAAACACTGTAAGGCCGATAAAGCATCTAGTGTCAAGAGGATTAAGGAGATCACTAGATGTTCTAAAGTGGTTAGTTTCGGAGACGACCTCAACGATATCCCGATGTTTTCGATATCGGATGAAGCCTATGCCGTCTCGAACGCAAATCCTGAACTTAAAGAGCGAGCTACAGGTATCATACCCATCTCTGATGAAGACGGCGTAGCTGGATGGTTGATGAAAAACCTTGATCTTTGATAGGTTCGTATCAAGAAAATTTTTATGAAAGATGAGTGAAAAATATTGAATAGAGTAGAGGAAACAGATCAAGTGCCCAAGAGAAATCGAGCTAAAGGGCCAGAAAATGCCAGAGGTAAATAAAATATATTTTCTTCTGCTTTCTCGATCTGGGATTCATTCAGTACAAAACATCTATTAGGATCGTATTTATCGGAAAAACTTCTCAAAGATCGAGTTATTTTGGGCGTGGTTTTGATCTCGACAGGTTCTGTACTGTTCTTTTCAAGAACAAAATCGACTTCGGCTTGACTTTTCGTTCTCCAGTATTTCAATTCTTCAGTATAGTGGATCGCTTGCGAAAAGAAAAAATTTTCATTCAATTCGCCTCTATCCTTCCTATTTTCAAGTTCTCGGAAATTATCTATCAGGCCATTCCTGAAGCCGTTGTCGTAAAAGTAAACCTTTGGTGTCTTGACTATCTCTTTCTTTTTATTGGTGAAAAAGGGGTTTACTAGTTTCGTCACAAAGGTATAATCCAATATGTTCATCTTTTCTTTTAGATCTTGATAGGGAAAGCCTGAACTGTCAGATATCTTAGAGTATTTTGTCAGCTCTCCAGCCTGGAGAGAAAGTAATTTCATCAGTTTTCGCACTTCTCTGTCCTCTGAAATATGGAGAACATCTCTGATCTCTCTGAGGAGATAAGTGTTTATTATGTTCTTTATGACAGTCCTTTTTTCTTCCTTCTTCTCAGATAAGACCACACGCGGATAACCACCGTAAACGGTATATTCTTTCCTCAACTCTTCGAGCCTGGAGATAATGTTAAGTGAGAGGTCTAAGTCACTATCGGATCGTATCCATCTGTCGAGCTTTTTAATTTTCTCCTCATAGATATCGTAGAGTTTTTTGTCTTTATATCTTAGAAACTCCTCAAAACTGAAGGGATAAAGTTGAAAAATAAGTATCCTACCGGTCAGATGTTTTAGACCCTTGACGGTCATGTCACTAACCGAAGAACCAGTGATAAGAATCTTCTTATTGGGGTAATGATCATGAAGATACTTCAATTTCTTACCGCCTTTCTCTGCGTACTGAAACTCATCGATTATGAGCTGATCGTAATCTTTGAGGTATAGCTTAGCAAAGTCTTTGATATCCTCTTCAAAAAGAGCTAAAATTTCCCTATCTTCGAAACTGATAAAGTTTGAATTGCCTAAATCGTTGTGTATTTTGAGGAGCAGAGTAGTCTTTCCGCTCTGCCTTGGACCTGTGACGCAGATTATCTCGGGCTTATCCATGTATTCCCATATACGATCTTCAAGGTCTCTCTTGACGTATTCGTGAGGCATTTTTTCGATGATGTTTTGTTCCATGTTTTGATCTCATTATGTAAATAGGTTTACTATTTTTTAAACTTTTCTAAAAATAGTAGGGTTAAAGCTTTGATTTCTTTAATTTTAGTGAAATTTTTGGTCATTTTCTGTATAGAAGGTTTAAGATGTGTTCGGTTTATACGCTTTGGTCTTCATGGAGGGAGGAATTCCTCTAGAAGAAGTGGAGAAGGATCTCCTGTGAGTTACGTAGACATAATGCAAACGTAATTTCATTTTAGTGTATTTGTCATCCAACAACTATTTAAGTCTGTATTACATATGAGTACATGGTGCTTGAGATGAGCACGAAAAGTTTGAAAAATGTACAAGCAAGGGTCTCTGAAGAACTGTATGATGAAATAGATAAGAGGATCGAATCAGGTATGTATGCGAGTAAAAGCGAGGTTATCAGAGAGGCTTTGAGGAAACTGTTCGCAGAACAGAGCAGGAATTTTTTGAGAGAATTGGCCGAGGAAAAAGATCTTTCTGAAGACGAGATGCTCGAAGAATGGATCAATGTAAGAGAAGGAGCCTAGGATGATAACCGTCTTTATCGATACCAATGTGATCATATCTGGTATATTTTTCTCAGGGCTTGAAGCTAAGATCTTAGATTCAAGAGAATTAAGATTGGTAACTGCGGATATCTGCAGAGAAGAGACGCTAGAAGTCGTAGAAAGAAAATTTGAGGTCTTAAGTTCGAGGTCTCTAGAAAAAGTACTTGATGAAGTGGAAGAAGCACTGATGGATATAGAAGTGGTTGAGGAATACAGAGAGAAGATGGATATCGCGGAGAGATGTGTTGAGGGAGAAAACGATAGAAAAGTGCTGGCTGCAGTACTAGCTTATGAACCTGATTATTTTGTCACTGGAGATGGAGATTTTCACAATGAAGATGTTAAGGAAAGAGTAGATATTATAGAAAGTAGGAAGTTGTTGGAAAAAATAAAGTAGATGTCAAGAGACATTATTTACTAATAAGAACCTCATCGTTATTCATTCGCCTTCTTTCCTGTACTCAGCGATCGCTTTTTCCACGTCTTTTTTGGTGATCCCTTTCTTCTCCGCAAATTCTCTGCCCCATTCTACTGACTTTTCTAATTCGTCTTCGCTTATCTCTTCTTCTTCGAATCTTTCCTTTACTCTTTTCTTGAGGTCATTGTATTCCTTCTCTAAATCTATCTCTATCTTCTTGAAGATCACTCCGTCTTTGATCGGTATCGCTATGAATTTATCTGAAGGCTGGAAGTTCTCATCTTCCCGTATATCTTTAGGAACGACGAGCTGACCTTTTTTTGACATCTTCACGACAGTATCTTTCATCGTTTAATAGTTAAAT
>JAGXLF010000073.1 GCA_018334835.1 Thermoplasmatota archaeon
TCGCCTGTTGGAAATAGATGAGAAAAACTGAAGTCAAAACGCTCACGCTATTGATATCTGTAGTAATGATCATCAGTTTTACTGTAACACTCACAGGATGTCTGGGACCAGGAAAAGAAGTGAAGATAATCTATGATGGATCATGGAGAGGTGAGATAGAGGATGATGACGGCTCCCGTTCCGTCTCTGGATATGGCACTGAATCTTTTGAAGTATCCGGAAGAGTTCATGCGACCGCTGAAAAAACAGATGGTGATATCAGGGAGATCACGATACAGATCATAGAGAACGATGAGGTCGTTGAAGAAGACAGTACAACAGAACCATATGGAAAAGTATCAGTTACTGGTTAGACCCTCTTCATCATTTCACTTCCGGGCAAAGATAGAAAACAAGAGGTATCCTAATACGACTATAGACCATATCAGACTACCTGTCATCGTGACGAATATCAGTAAGACTATAAGGTTTTCTTTTATTTGTATAAAAAATATAGATTCGGTCAAATTTGCAATGAATAATACGGAAAGCGAAACCATCATCCATATGGCAACAATTACGAGTAATGAATTTAGGTAGCTTTTGAAAAGAAGTTTTGATGATGACTCCTGTTTATTCATTTTCTCACCTTTTTAGTCCTATACATCAGCATCCTCTCTCTACCTTTCTTGATCTTTAGTTATTGAATTTAAAATATTAAAAAGTTACCTAGGTCCTGACCCGTTAGATTTTTGGTGTGTTTTAGGTTTTTAAATAAGGATAACAAATATTACAGATACCAAAAGTATAAATATTCGAAGGAGTATAAATACTATCGGGATTAGAGGGCGATAAAAATGTTCAAAAAAAATATGAACCTAAGAAAGGTTGTTAATCGGAGGGATTAGAAATGTTGATGACAATAATACTAGGATCGTTATTTGTCATACTGGTATTTCTGACGGGTTTGGCTATGATAGGAGATCCAGGGGGATTTTGGATGCTAGGAAGCGTAGGAGTACAGGTGTTCCTTGTGATATTAGGTATCATAGGTGTTATAGGGATATTAGATATGCTTGGAGGAGTTGTGATCCTAGGCAGCACGACTGCGTTAGCGCTGTTTGTAGTCCCCCTGTTATACTAAACCGGTTTTCAGATGATCCTACATGAGATGCCGAATATTGTAGGTCTAAAACCAATTTGAAAGTTGATTTGTCGTACCACTAGATCTACCGGATACATCAGAGATGACATCGTTCGTGAAACTGGAAGAGATTTTGTACCTGGACAGGATGGGAAGAGAAACGCGAACCCTACACAGAAACTAATATCCGCGAACGACGACTTAGATGATATTCTTTCAGGGATGAGTCCAAACATACATGACATTAAAAATCGGTCGGATACGTCTCTTTTTACTCTCTATAACAGTTTGCCCCAGGAATGTTCAAAATTTCCGTAAGTTTTTCCTAGATCTGACATAGTGACCTTTAGAGAGTCGTCCTTCAACCTGAATTTGAAGTCTAAGAGCTCAGCAGGATATTCGTTATAGTGAAAAACGTTCTTCATCCCGAATCTTCTTTTCTCCTGGAACCTCCAGTTCGCTCTAGAATAGGCCGATAGCTTGAAATATATCTCTTTATCTCGATCTTCGCCTTCGACCATGAATACAGGGAGACCGTCCCTTATCTCGTGAGATATATCGATGTGCTTAGTTCTGAACTTGAACTCTCTATCAGTTCCACGATGATAAAAAACGATGGACCTGGACAGCCTGATATCACCCCAGTCCAGCCTCGATGCCTGTTTTTGTTTGGATCTGAACATCTGGGGGCCGATGAAAGGGTTGAAATAATGTAAAAAACTCCCGTCTTCACAGTGGACTATACCCCAATACCAGGGAGTGGCCGGTGCGTTGACCTGCACCCTCTGAAAATAGCCCGATCCTTGGACGGGCTCTCCATCTATCCTGCCCGACAGCTCCATACCATATATCTTCATGATGTTGTAACCGTATTTTCCAGTAAAGCTTTCCTCGTTGAATCTGTGTTTTTGAAGATAATCGTTCCAGGGTGTCATCTCAAGGTGGAAATCATTCCGATCGTCCTGTATCTTGACTATGTATTTATCGGGCGAACCGAAAAAGCGGTAATCCCCGTCCTCGGAAAGCGGCTTCAACATACCACTTTTCCCTTGATTTTGGATCTCGAAGTCCATCTCTTCAAGGACTATGGGATCATACATATCTTCACCATCGAACCACCACGCTGCCGTCATCCCGTTGAACTCAAGTTTACCGTCGTTCCATGTGGGCAATTTTTTCAGGCTCCATCTCTTATCGTTCACCTCTATCTGATCAATATACTTCGTGGACCACAGTATCATCAACTGTCTCGGCCTTTGGGGATCATCTGGATTCTCTATGAAAAAGATCCACCACCACCAATACCAAGATAGACCTTCGATCATCTCGTCCGTTTTTAAAACCCATATATTGTCGTATCTAAGATCCTTTGGGGAAGAGGGATCATCTGACATCATCTGGGTAACAATATTCGGGTCAAATAAATTGTTGTCGGTACATTTCGGTTTTTTCGCTTAAAAATTTTATCATATTATTTTGTTTTATCATAATGATGGTATAGGTTAAGAAAAAGCAGGTCAGAATACATATGAGGTATCACTTAGAAAACGATCAGGGTTCAAGTTAGAAGCGGAGATAAGAGAATTGAAAATCGAGAGTAGATGGCCAAACGAACTTGCCCGTAGATTTCTAGGATATCTAAGTCAGGGTCGAGCCGATAAAGGGTATCTCAAAAAAGAGATCACTGAATTCCTTGAAACCGTTCAAAAGAGGTATCTAGTGGATGATCCACTGAAAGAGGACGGTACCATAAAAGTGAAGTCGAGAGTGAGGAGATCTTATTCAATCATCTTTCTTCTTAAAGAACAGCCAATTCTCCGGTTCCTCTTCAGGTTTGAATCTGATCAAGACGTATTTCCCGTCTAACCTTTTCCCATGGATGTCTACGATTATCTTGTTCTCTTCCCACTCGATGATCTCATAAGTTCCTTCGTCCCAGAGTTCTACTTTTCCAGATCCATATTTTCCTTCCTCGATCTCTCCTTCAAAATCAGCGTAATCTAGAGGATGATCTTCAGTCTCTATCGCCAATCGTTTGTTTGAAGGGTCTTCAGAAGGTCCTTTTGGGATGGCCCAGCTTTTCAAAACGTCATCTTTTTCCAACCTAAGATCATAATGTAAGGAAGTCGCGTCGTGTTTTTGAATGGAATATATCCTATCTTTCTTCTCTGAAACCGTATCTGAAGAGGGAGCCATATCGAATTTACCTCTGATCTTCATTCAGCGATCCCTTACTTTCCATACCCTCCTCTAGTTCGTCTAACATCTCTTTTATAAGACCTATCACTTCCTCGATGTAGTACTCCGCTCTTTCTTTAGCTATCGTTTGTGCCTCCCTTTCGCCGATTTCAGCTATCAGCTCAGGGCTAGGTGCGAGTTCGAGTTCTTTCCTTTCATTCAAATCAGCAAAGAGTATCTTTGGGTCTCCGTTTATGTAATCTAAAGCGATATCCAATACCAGTTCTTTCCGACTATCGGGATCATCAAAATAATCTCTACTATCTATTTCCTCAGATAAATTTTTGAATTTTTCTGCGATCTTCTCAGTGATCTCATTTTTCTCCGATTCCGAGAGCATCTTTTTCAGCTCTTGTTTTTTAACTTATTATTCCTTCTACTTAGTATACTATGTGATCAAATTAAAAAAACCTTTGTTTTGATATGTCTACCAATCTACCAAGTCTGTAGGATCGAACTTAAGAAAAACCTAGTCGCAAATTATTTATCTTTGGAGTTCGGCTCCCCTTTGATATGTTTCAAATCTTGCTTCGGTGAAGTTGGCCGAGAAGTTGGGTTTCAAGAAGATCGATGAAAATCGAGTGGTATTAGGAAAGTTTTGAGGATGGTTAGATATTCATCCATATAACTCTTTCATCTCTTTAGTAACTTTATGTTTTGGTTATGGTGAGAAAAAGAAACCTATCAGATCAGATATTCTCCGTCTTCGATAACCTTTTCATCGTCCAACCAAACGTTGGTCTTTGTGAGGATCATATCCAAGTGTTCTGGGCATTTCCAGTCAGCATCCGTCTCTAAACCTAGTGGATCACCGAAAGCGATGTGCACTCCAGGGTATTTCTCATCCAGGAGTGAATTATTTGTGAAACCATCTAAAAATATATTAGTTCCCATTCCAAACTCACCGACTATCGAGGTGCACTCATTTCGAGATAGGTAATCTTTCAGATCTTCTTCCAGCTCTTTGTTCTCACAACGGACCTCGGTCGCTCGGGGTTTTCCATTGTTTTCCACTTCGATCACCACAGGTGTTTGTTCCAGGTCTTCGTGCCCGTACTTGTTGGGAAAATGATCGCCGATCATACCGTCTACAACCAGCTTTCCTTCCATCGTGGCAGGAACGGTGTATATCTCTCCGTCGGGAAGATTACCCCAGTAGCCCTCCTCGTGGTATACGCCGGTAGAAGGGACCCATTTGTATCTGTCTGAAAAGGTCGTCTTTATATCAGTTCCCTGCTCGTTCTTGATCCTGATCGTCTCAGTATCTACAAGTTTTTCTCGCAATTTTTCCGTGAACTCTTTTATTTTCTGATAATCCCCTGTCATCCCCTGTTTCATAACATCTTCGGTCACATTGACCATGTGACCGTGCCTACCTCCATCGACCGCAGTCTCTATGAAAGGCTTCCTCAAAGATTCCAATTCCCCGTCATATGATTTAGCCGTCCAAAAAGTCACATCCGCGCGGTCAGCCTGCTGTTCTATCTGGTCAGGAAAATAAGAGAGTGGCCTATCCCCGTATGACTCAAGGTTGAAAAACTTGACATCGCCAGTTATACTCTGGGCAGCGCATTTCAGATTTTTTCCTATCTTAGTAGTGTTGGAATCAGAAATGATAACGACCTTTTCATCAGGGTTAACACACATACAGTTCTTCACAGCGTTTTTTGCACCTTCTTTCAGACTCATAGATTTACACCTAGTTTACTTATCGTTGATACTTGGACGAACTTGCAAAGGTCTTTTGGGTCGGCATATATATAATTTTTGATAGTATTGGCTTTCATATCAAGGAAATTATAATTATTTGATTAAAAGATTTTGGGATGAGGCCGGGAACATCCTTGATTCAAGAGGGCTTACGAGACATCTTCATCCATGAACTTTGAAGAAATCCAAAGAAAAGTACCTATCCCTGTCGCCACTCCGATCGAACCTGAAATTAGAAAAACTGTCGAGAAGCCATAATACGACATGATCACACCTAGCACGATCGGGGCAGTCATCTGACCAGCGTACTTGGCGATATTGTTCACCGAAGCAACTCCTCCCAATCTGCCTGCGGGAGCGACTTCGGTAACGAGCGTGTTTATCTGGGGCTGGTAAAAACCTCTCCCCAACCCAAATATCAACAAGGAGAAAGCGATCCACAGAAGTAATCCATTTATCGGAAGGAGGAGAAAACCGAAACCGGAGATCAGAAAACCGATGCCCACCAAGTACGTTTTGTGCGTTAATTCCGCGAGTCTACCGGACTGTAATGCGATCGTTATCGTTGCTACAGCTTGAACCGCAAGAAAAACACCTGTCAGTGCTTCCGAAACGCCGAATTCCCTGCTGAGATGTTGAGGTATAAAGGTCACCACGGTATAGACTAAAAAGAACGATAAAAAGTTCAAGAGCAGAACCGCCTGTACCCTAGGATCCTTCCCCGCCTCTTTCAGCGGCTTCAGGTACTCCCGGACCGAGATCTTGGATGTTTTACCCGGGAAGGGAAACCAGATCCAAAGGACAACAGCGAGCGGGATGGAAAGAGCGTAGATAAAAAACGGGAAGCTCCAATGCAGGCTCGCTAGGGCACCTCCTAGAAGTGGAGCGATCATACCTCCACCAGACCTAGTGCTGCTCAATTTTCCCATAGCTGCTGTTCTTTCTTTTCCGCCGTAAATATCACCGATAAGGATCAAGGCCATAGGGGCCATCCCGGCGATCCCGATCCCCTGGATGACTCTAGCAAATAGAAGGAATGAAAAATTGGGTGCTGTAGCGCCGAGAATCCCCGCAGTTCCGTTTATGATAAGTGCGGGTATCAGCACGTGTTTCCGTCCGTACCTGTCGGTGAGATATCCCATAAAGGGGAAACTAACCGCAGTAGAGGCTGCGTAAAAAGTTATAACAAGACCGACTCTTCCACCTCCGACTCCGAAATGACCGGAGATCGCTGGCAGAACCGGGCCCATAAGAGAGCCTCCCATCATTCCAAGTAACGCTACAGCCATGATCAAAACGAGTGTGGATCTGTTCTCAGATTCTTTCAAGTTCTGGCACCTCAAATTATGACGTGACGAAATTTATCCTAGTTTGTAGAAGTCCTTTGTGAATATATTTTTTCTGTCTTTTCTGTAAGATTCAGGCGGCCGAGTGTAGTTATGTAGGTGTGAAAGATGGTTGATAGCTGCTGTCCGCAGAGCTACGCTTGAGGACAGAGAGGAGTTTATTCCTCGCTGTTTTTTTGTGAAATTGTGGGTGGGGAGTGGGCCCGAAGGGTGGAACGGCTAGAGCGTGTGAGTGAGACATTCGTTCTGGAAGAAACTTACGGATCTTGAGTTCCTAGAAGAATTCAAATCAAGGAGCGAGTTGACGGAGGAGGAAGCACTAGAACTAGGGAAAAAAGTGAACGGATCACTTCAAGAAAGGTATGAGGAGAGTTCTTGAATGGGTTGGGGATGCTAACATCCTTTTTTTCGGCGTTGATAAAGGATAACGGTACAGCCGATGTGTAGAGGACCGCAGCTTATAACTCGATTACTACTCCATTTTGTCTAGTTGATCAGAGACTTTTTCGTATAGTTCATCATCGATCCAAAAACCTGATTCCTTTAAATTTTCTAGATGATTCTTTGCATTTTCTAATTTTCCGAGGCTTTTTGCTTCTAATAGAATCCCGATGACTCCTGTGATCTTCAGATCGTGATTTCTAGCTAATTCTCTAGCGTCGTATTCATCCAATAAAATCAAATCCGCTGACTCCTGAAGAGCTAAAACGATCGCTTCAGACTCCCCTACATCCACGTCTTTTAAAAAAGCTCTTTTCAAGTGGAGATTTTCTTTTTCGATGGTTTTTGTGGTAATCCATCCAGCTTGTTCTATATTTCTCGCATCTTTTCTATCTCCGCCTTCTACTACGCATTCATCATAAACAGCCTCAGGGATGATGATATCATCAAATAATTCCTCCAAAATATCTAAAAGACCTATCTTTGAAAGGTGGATCAAGGGTGAAGAGTTACTAACGACCTTCGGCAAATTCGATATCCTCCTCTAGCTCTCTTTCAGTGTAATGTCTTTCTATCTTTCTCTTTTTTAATTCATCTATGAATTCCCATTTACCCATCTCAGCCAGCTTTCTAGCTTTGCC
>JAGXLF010000016.1 GCA_018334835.1 Thermoplasmatota archaeon
CGGTTCATCACCAGATCCACCTCCAGGTGCGTATTTGAATTGGTCTGCGTCCTGGGTACTGAGTCCATCCGTGATCGTGATTATACCTCCAACTGCATTTTCGCTTCCATTTTCATCAAGTTCTTCAATGGCCACAGAAGCACCTGATAAAAGAGCTTTCTGTGGTAGATTAGGCTGCCCATCTGGAATCCGATTTTTAATCTGCTCTTTAGTTAGGTTTTCACTATCTGAGAGGCTCAATTCTGTATGCGCCGATGCTCCAGTGCTATATATTATTGCAATTCTATCGCCATGTTCTTCTAGGGACAACATATCGATAACTGCCTCTGCAGCATCAACTGCCTCATCATAACCTGTGCTCATTGCTTGATCAAATACCAGCACTATGTCCAGCGGTGCTCTATCCATCCGTCCTTCAGGATCACCTTGACCTTCAGCCATCCAGTATGATCGCGGCGGCGAGTAAGAAGCATTATCAGTAAATTGATTTATCTCAGGATCCCTGGTCTGATAGACTCCTTCTCCTTCACCTAGACTTCTATAACCATCTGCAGCAGTACTCCCACTAAGACTCCAGTTCCAATCATCTTTGATATGAGTCTCTTCCGCTTCACCCATAAAGTCCAAAGGCGAGTCACCATCGATATTCATCAATGTAGAATCGTAACTCCATTTTCCATCACCTCTTTCCATATCATCGTAGAAGAAGTAAACAGGTTGGTCGACTTTAGCCTGATTTCTGAACTCCATGATCTTCTCTTCTGTTCCTTCTTCACCGTAAGGTTCTATTTCCTCAACACTCCTCAACGGATCGACCCTAACTCTTATAGGTCTCATTCCTCCATCCATCGGTGTCCATGAAACTTCGGCTGTGGTGAAACCAGCAGAGACATTGAAGTAAGACGTACCCTCTGTAGCTATCCTTTCCGAACCTGGAACCGTGACCGTTTGACTCGCAATATGTTCATCTCCCTCGGCAAAGCGAACAAGAGCTGTTCCGCTCTCATAACCTATATTCTCTATCCTTGCCTTTATACTATAGCCGCGGCCGGTCTGCGGATGAGGTGGAGAAGATCTGATATCATAATCGGTAACTCTCAGTTCAGTCCTCTCATCTCTCTTTCCAAAGTTCCAAATAGAATTATAGATGAACTCCTCGCGTGCATTCTCTGATGAAGTGTTGACCTCCCCGCCGGGCCAGTCATCAAAACCTGCATCTATCAAAGGTGCTTCGATCCTTCCTAGATTCATACCAAGATAAACTGTTTTGATGCCGGAGGATTCATCAGCGTAAGTCGAGGCGATATTGTTTCCATCTTCATCTTTGAAGAGTACTTCGCCATAATCTGATGTAGAATCGAAAGTGTCTATAGATGTAGCATTCACCTCATATCTGAGAGTACGACCCAGATCATTTTCTTTTTCACCGATCAGCACCGATGGATCGGCGTCATCTTCAGTTATCCCCCCAGAGATGCCCATATATTCAAGGAGATCATCAGCTCCATTTATACCAGTGGAGTCCAAGGAACTCAATATGTTCTCCCCGATAAACATCATGTTACCCCCTGACTCCTGTTCTAGGTAATCTAATATGTAATCCACATCCTCTTGTTTGAATACTTCAGTTTCATTATCACCAGTTACCCATACAACTGCATTATACTTCTGTAATTCATCTGAATCTATATTATCATCAGTTACGTTAAAGACGTCATAATCGACCCCTTCCTCATGTCCCAATCTATCAAAGGAATCGGTAACATTTTCCACAGCGGGATCGAATCCTTCCGAGTTATCTCGATCGACTGCATCTACAACTAGAGTTGAAAAGTGCACATTGACGAATCTTTGATCATCGGTGACATCAAGATTCTTGTATGTTATATCATCATTATCAGTATATACTTGATCTATTTGCCCGAAGTAATCAGCTTTAACAAGTAAATCATGGATACCCAACTCATCTGCAGTCCACTGGAAGGTCACTTCCGCAGTTCCTCCGTCAGCTTCCAGGTAAAGGTCTGTATCGGTAGGAGGTGCTATGACATCTTTTACCGTTCCCTCGTGCCTCCGTACAAGTCTTGCCGTATCAGAGATGTCGAGTCCTCTAGGCCCATTGTTCCTGAAAGAAGCGGTGATATTGATCTCGTCCCTGAACATGGGTGAACTCGGCTTTATCCTCTGTGAGGTCACAGAAACATCGACTCCGGTACGGATCGCAATGTTAGATAACCAATCGATGACTTCCCCTGCCATGGAACTTCTCAATCCTGGATCAGTTATAGATCCGAATAAGAAAGAATTTACAGCGGTTCTCTGACCTGTCTCAGCTTCGTATCCGAGTCCGAAGAACTCGCTCGTGTCTTCTGCCCCCTCTTTGAAAGCAAGAGTGTCTTCTATGTTTACTCCATCTTTCCTGTTCATCTCTACATATTCTCCCTCTTCTACATCATAGTCAAAGCCCCCGTAAGTACCTCCGTATTCTCCAGTCCAGTGACTGAACTTCCAGCCTTCAGTAGGTGTAGCTGATATATTTACCTCTTCTCCATCTTCATAGGTGTGAGTACCTTCTAAAGGATCAGTACTGCCTTCTCCTTTAATAGATATCCTTAAAAGATGATCTTTGATTTCGGTGAAGTTCGCGGTTATCGACTTATTCTCGTCCATTGTTATGGTTATCTCTTCTCTCTTTTCATCTTCAAGTCCGTCTCCTGTCCATTTATCGAAGTACCAATCATCGTCTGGTAAAGCTTCTAACTCTATCTGAGTGTTTGCTTCGTAATCTGATGTCCATCCATCTTCAATTTCTTCATCGTTGACATTGACTGACCCTTCTCCTTCGAAATCTATAGTGAGAGAGTATTCTACTCGTTCAAAATTAGCAGTGATGGATTTGTTTTCATCCATGGTTATGGTTATCGTCTTTTCCGTTCCTTCGTAATCTCCTGTCCAATGGCTGAATTCCCAATCATCATTAGGTGTAGCTGATATATTTACCTCATCTCCATCTTCATAGGTGTGAGTACCTTCTAAAGGGTCGGTACTGCCTTTCCCTTCAATATCTATCGTCAGAAGATATTTACCATCTTCAACGAAGTAGGCTGTTATCTCCTTATCTTTGTCCATCACGATAGTTATATTTTCTTCTTCCTCCTCACCTTCAGGTACATCTCCTTCCCAATGGCTGAAGTATGAGTTGTCACCAGGTGTAGCTTCTACAGTCACATCTTCTCCATCTTCATAAGTACGAGTTCCTACATCCGGATTCGTACTACCTTCACCTTCTACATTTATCGTTAGATTATGTTCATCTTTCTCCTTAAAGTTAGCAGTAATCTCCTTGTCCTCGTCCATAGTGACGTCTATCGTCGTCTTTTCACCAGTTACATCTCCTGTCCATCCATCGAAATACCACCCTTCATCAGGTGTAGCTTCTACAGTCACATCTTCTTCATCTTCATAAACGTGAGTTCCTACTTCCGGATCAGTGCTACCTTCTCCATCAACATCTATCGTTAGAACTCGCTCGGGTTTAAAGTGAGCGATTATATCTCTATCTTTATCCATAGTTATCGTTATCTCGTCTTCTCTCCTCGCAGGATTGATCAAGGTTTCATCTTCAAAAGTTCCATTATCCCCAAAACTTTCAAAACCAAGTTTGTCTGTAAAATCATGGTCACCAAAGTCAATATTATCAAGGTTAGAGCCAAGGAGCCATAGAGCACCGTTCAGATCATCTGCATTATCAAGGTCACCTTCCATGTAATCATAAAGGCTATCTAAAACCTCGTCATCCTCAAGATAATTTTCCTGTCCACTCCTATTCCCCGTCATCCATATCGTTAGTGTATGCCGAGCCAATTCCTTCTCCAGGTCCGCTATCTCTTCGCCTGGACCTACGGAGAAAGGGCTGTAATCTAAATTCAAGCCTCTTATCGTGTTCTCCATCATTTCTCCTTCGTACAGACCCTCCGGGATGGTATCTCTCACGAGCATGATATTTGGATCGACGGTTATCTCATCTTTCCATTTGTCTCCTTCCCAATCTTCGTCTTCAGGGATTATCTCAAACGTGATCTCGTGGGGACCGTGACCTTTGATCCCCTCAGGATATGCTTCAGGCTCTTCTACTTCGATCAGTGTAGGTGCAGCTCCGTGAGATATTGTTATCGGTTCAGTGCTGTTAAAAGTGCCCTGTCTATCATCTGTGAGTTTCCAATTTGCAGGCTGAGCGTCCTCACCCTCATTGAACACTTCCACAAAGAGGGTAAAGTCATCTCCGTGGGATGGAGAACGAGGCTCGAATCTGAGACTTCCTATCGCCAGCTTATCTTCATAATAATCTAAGGATTCTTTTCCGACGTTCAGGAAAAGATAACTGGGATTTATATGCTGTACCTCAGGATGCTCGGCTGTGATCTTCATTCTATACCGGGCATCATCTGCACCACCATCGATTCGGAGTCGTTTTTCAAATTTTCCGTTGTGAGTATGGTTTAAATTTGTCGATGAAATAAAATCTCCATCGTCATCAACCACCACATCATCCTGGTAGATGCTAGCATTTACCCACATATCTTCTGGATCGAATGGCTCATTATTCAACCAGACAGGTGCTGCAATTTCGGTTTTTATAGTTATATCTTCATAGGGTTCTGCATAATTTCTCCACTCGTGTCTATATTCGATGCGCGAATTCCTGATATCGATGATGTTCCTATCTTCTTCGAGAAGCATTGTCTGATAAATGACACGGTTCGTGTCATCGTTGCGGATCATCAATTCAACAGTTGAGTTCTCATCGATATCCCATTCTCCTTCATTTTCTTCCTGCAGAGTCCTATTATCACCGACACTCCATGAACTCTCCTCTTCTATTGGAGATTCAAGATGACGGTCATCATCAACAATCAAAAAGAAAGTCAATGAATCAGTATCCAACGATTGTCCACCCTCATGGATCATTATCACTTGGTTTTTTCCCCCTTGATTCTCGAAATATGCATCTAGTTCAACACGTATCTCATCATCAGGCCCTTCTAGCTGCATGACGGTTGCAAAAACGCTCCCAAACAACGCAACTGTAATCAGGAGAGTCAAGATCGTTCCTACGACCTCTGAGACGCCCTCTTCATCAACAGAAAGTCTTCTCATCGCCATGGTTTCACCACCAGTGGATGAGAAAGCAGGACACTCTTTATACCCTCTACTTCTCTTCTACATAGAGTAGAAAAACCATAATCTATAGATTCGGAACGTGAAGCTACTTCATCTATGCCAACTCGGTTTAAGCTTTCTGTGTCTTCTTCTATATCATTTAAAGAGATTTTCTCTTCTTCATCAAAGGAAGACTTACTATCCTCTAAAACACCCGTGGTAGTAGAACTCTGCAATTCTTTAGCTTCCATGTCAGCCTCTTTGACTATAACGTCGTCGATGAAGATCGCCTTGGGATAGTCTTCATTTTCATAAGTCTCGGTAGTTAAATTAGTAAACACTCTAAATCTGAGCATTACTATTTCGTCCCGCCAACCATCTAGCTCGGCGTCTATCCTAGTTAATGTATCTGTATGAACCCATCCGTAACCTTCTTCATCGGATACTCCAGAGTAATTTCCATGTTCGTTGTCACCACTGACACCCCAGCCGCCTCTCACTCCGTAAGTCAACTCATCCCAAGATCTCCCACCGTCTTCAGATATGTCTATACGGAATCCGGGTGGAGGGACTCCTGATCTGTTATCGAGGTTGAACTTCACATGAGCGTTTAGTCTCGGATTTTCAGCGTTGGAGAGATCAATCCTTGAAGTGTAAAGGCTGGCATCGACTCCTTTAGGTAATGCTGGTTCTCCGCTGTTATTCTGAGCGAACATCCAGTAGTAACCGTCGCCATCTTCACCAGGAGTGTTATCTGTATAGTTTTTTTCATCAATATCCCCTGGGAATTTTTCTTGTACTTCACTCTCATTTACCCTCATCCAATAGCCGTTACCATCATCAGGGACCGCGCCATCGAATTCTCTCGTGACACGCACCTGCACGTTGTCTATGTACCATCCCATCTCAGGATACCAATCTCCCTCGGATGCGTTGCCGATTTGGGCAGTAAGGAATACTACCCTTATCTCATCATGATTATCCATGAAATTCTCATATTGTGATAGATCAGCACTTATGTAGCGCCAACCAAACGTCCCGCTTGCACTTTTACCGTTGAACACCGCCTCGGGTATGTCTTCACCTTCTCCATATTCTAAACCACCAGTTTCACCAGTAATATTTGGCCCATCTGGATTTTCTGGCAAATCTAGGTCACCGGGATATCCTTGTTGAGGTTTTATATATGTTCTATTCTCTCTGTTGGCCGAATTCCATTCCCAATCATAGGTGTCGTTCTTCCCCCAAAGATAAATCATCCCTCCAGCTGTATCCTGACTCATCCAAAACTTCGTTCTGAATCTCAGTGTTTGCGCAGTGGTATCTTCAACATCTATCGAATGTGTAGTCAGATATCTGTACCTTGCTGAAAGATTAATTTCTTCTTCATACCCCTCGGGTATATCACTATTATCGTCTGATGGTGTTTCTGGCATCCAGTAAGAGCGAGGATTGGAATAGTGTGCTTTATCGGTAAATTTCTCTACTCCCTCCTCGTCTGTCTCGTAAGTCCCATCTGTCTCATTATATGAATTACCATCAAATAATGTCATGCCGGAATAGTCATCGCTCCAGTTTCCAACCACGTTGGTTTCCATATCCCATCTATCCGCAAGGTCTAGAGGACCAGTTCCATCGATATTCAGCAGGGTCTCATCGTGTCTCCAGTTGTTCTCTCCTCTCTCCATATCATCGTAGAAGAAATACACGGGCTGATCTATCCTGGCAGCGTTGTTGAATTCCATTATCTTGTTTTCTCTACCTTCCCCCGTACCCTCTTCTGTATCATTTACAATTTCAGCAACTTCTCTCTCCGAATCGACCCTGACAATCAACGGCCTTGTACCAGGATCTGTCGATCTCCAGTTCACTTCTGCGGTTGCCCTTCCGGGCTCAACATCGAAATATGCACTATCTTCTTCTGACTCACGAGTAGAACCTTCAACGAAGAGATTTTCCGAGCCTACGTAATCTTCTCCTTCGTGTATACGAACGAGGGTAGAAGCGCCCTTATAACCGATATTCTCAATTGTGACCTTTATCTGGTAAGACCTTCCTGTATGTGGTTGATATGATGAAGGTGTTATATCGTAATCCGTTACTCTCAACTCGGTCCTTCTCCTTGGTTCTCCTTCCGGCCCTATTTCAAGGCTTTCATCTGTCTTTCCGAAGTACCAGACCGAAGTGTAAGCGAACTCCGTCGTAGCGTTTTCTTTAGTCATGCTCACCTCACCGGATGGCCAGTCTTCGAACGCATCTTCATCAACTAGAGGTCCCGTTATATTATCAAGGCTGAATCCTATATAGGCGGTTTTATTTGATTCGCCATCATCGTAAGTCGAGGCGATATTGTTTCCGTCCTGATCTTTGAAGAGTACTTCGCCGTGAGTTGATGTAGACTCAAAAGTATCTATAGAGCTAGTATCGACTTCATATCTGAGAGCATGGCCGAGCTTGTTTCCTTTCTGACCGATCACTTTATTCGGGGACACTTCTTCAGAATGTATCCCATCATCTGGGTCTATACCGAGGTGTGTGAGGAGATCATCTCCATTGTTTTTAGATGATAGATCGTCTAAGATGTTCTCCCCGATCAACATCAGGTTGCCTCCTGAATCCTGTAGATAACTTAATATTTCATCCACTTCATCTTGAGTGATTCCGCTGGAACTGGTGACCCAGATGACAGCATTGTATTCAGACATATCCTCTTCTTCCAGCTCACCGTTAGTGAAATTATCGATCACGAAATCCTGACCTTCTTGGTAACCAAGACTTTGGAAGGATTGGTTGAGTTGCTTTACTGAATTGGTTCCACCAGCGTCAACCACGAGGGTGGAAAAATGCACATTCACATATATCTGATCATCGGTTATATCCAGATTTTTGTACTTGATATCGTTGTTCCTTAGGTTCACCTCGCCGATCTGTCCGTAATAATCCGCGTGAACGAGTAACTCTTGCACTCCAAGTTCGGTAGCTACCCATGTGAAATTCACTGTTGCCGAACCGCCGTTCGGTTCGAGATTGATCGTTTCATTTTCATCTAAATTCGGTTCTATCACATCCTCACCCTGATTTCTTACCAATCTGGCGGTATTTTCCAAGTTACGGATCATCTTATTCCCGTTATTCCGGAAAGTGGCGGTCACATTGATCTGATCCAAGTACATGGGTGCACTAGGATCTATTTCCTGTGAGGTCACACCTACGTCCTTACCGCTCCTAGCGTCTATATCAGTAGCCCATTCTATGACTTCGGCAACAAAACCTGTTCTCAATCCTGGATCCCTCATCTGAGTTAGAAGGAAAGAGGTGACTACAGTTCTTTGCCCTTTATCAAGTTCATACCCTGCTCCGTAGGAGTTACCTTCCTTGTCTTCCAAAGTATCATTATATTCTTTATCAGGGTCCAGATCCATGTGATAATACGAATTATATTCCTCATTCCTCGAACTGAGCTTGAATTCGTAGTCACCGAAGGTGCCGTTCTCATCCTCACTAGATAGATATGGTTGGTCAGGTCCATCATTTAAACCATCTCCGTCATGTGCTAATCTACCACTCAAATTCTCGTTACCAAAATTTTGACCTGTAACCCAGACCGCGCCGTCGTAGTTATCTATATAACTTTCAAGAGCACCCGAATGGTTTACCAAATTGGGTCCCTCTCCTCCATCTTTTTCTCCCGTCATCCAGACCACTATACTGTGCTTTGACAGGGTTTTTGCTGCCTCTTCGTCGTCATCAGGAAGGTCTTCAGTAGTCAGCTCTTTGAAATCATAATCTAGGTTCAGTCCATCAAGTGAATTCGTCATAAGCTCTGCCTCATACATATCACTTGCACTTTCGTCCTCAACGACGAGGATGTGAGGATCCACATTGATTCGTTCAGCTCTTTCAGCTCCTTCCCATTCATCGTCGCCCTCAACAACGATCTTTATCGTATGTTCGCCGCTTCCTTTTATGTCAAAGCTGCCACTCACCTCCGTAGGAGCCGGGCCATGCTCGAAAGTCTCTTCTCCATACGTCTTATTATCGGTCTTATTATCGTCGTCTTCATTATCATTATAATCATCGTAGATTTCCCACTTAGTGGTATAGTTCACATCAGCGTGATTGTAAACTTCGAACATCACTTCCAGTTCGCTTCCATGAGAGATCGAGGGAGGTATAAATTCTACTCGGCCGATCTCTAGTTCTTTTGGATATCTCTCTGCAGCTTTTTTACCTACATTCAATCTCACCCACTCCTCGGTCTCATTTCCATTTTCGACAATAACTCTGACGCTGTAACGTTTCTCAGTGGCGTTTGACCTAATCTGGATGCTCTCGTTCAAATATCTATTTCTTGATTCTCTCTCTAGCTTTATCTCCTCCCCCTCTTCAATATCTTCATCAGAATCCTCATCAACCCACAGATAATCTTCCGATACTGTGACATAGACATCTACATCATCACCAACATTGCTGAGTTCAGCAACTATATCTACTTCCTCCCCCTGCTCAGCATAGTTCCTCCATTCATAGATGTACCTGAAATAAGCTCTCTTTATATCTAACTGGCCTGGGATCTCCTCTACCAATACAGTCTGGTACACTACTCTGTTCGTATCCTCGTTCTGTATTAGCAATTCGAGGTTCTCATCATTTTTACCAAATATTTTCCCTTTTATCGTCACTCCTTCTCCCACCGACCAGGTATCGTCATCTTCACCTGTGAGGCTAACATTGGTGTCATCGATACGGAAACGTGTTTCACTAGCGCCATCGGCCAATAGATTGAAAACCAGAGAGTCTGTATCTAAACCTCTACCGCTCTGATGAGTTATGTTAATATAATCCATATCTCCGACTCGCTCGTATTCAGCCACCATCTCCACATGATCTCTCTGTTCTGGCGAGTCTAAAGTTGCCACGGTAGCATAGATGCTTGAAAATAAAACGACCGTGATCCCCAAGGTCAAAATAGTCCCGACGACTTCAGACACACCTTCCTCATCCACTAATCTTCTACAAAGAGTTGACATAATATCTCCGACTTAAACTAAGACAGATTTTCCAGGCTATTTAAAGATTGTCCGGAAATATCCATCTTCAGATGGAAAATAACCTCGGATAAAAAATAAAATTCTCTCTGTCCAGATGTTCGAAATACAGGCATCATTTCAAAATCAAAAATATCTTGAATGAGGACTAAGACCTTCGAAATAAAAAAGGAAAAGTTTATGTTTTGGGAATACATTTAATTTTCTATAGTAGGTATATAGGTGAAAATATGGTAGAAGAATCCGACGTAGGACTTTTGGAGAGGACGAAAAGTTTCTTTAGAAGCAAGAACATCACACCATCTGATAAAGCGGATGAGTTCATAACTAAAACTTTACCGGACTATATAGAGGAGTACCGACTGGCGACTCGAAAGGATCTTAAAGGAGTTGACAAGAAGATAGAGAGTTTTGTCGAGGAAGTCTCCGACCTTAAGGAGTGGAGAGAGGAAACCAAAGAAAGAGTCCACGAGGATCTTCAACGGATAGAGAGACTGGAGAAAAAACTCGGGATGGAGGAGGAAAAATGATGGCCGCTTACACGACTCTCCTGGTAATATTGGTCATAGTAATATTGGTCGGTATATATTTCTATTTCAGACACAGAGCTAGAAAGAAAGCCTTGACCAGAAAATATGGACATGACCCCTCTCATACTGAGCTTTATTTCGAGGAGTACTTCGAGGATATCATCGAGAGTTGGGACCTCGTTAGAGAGGACGAAGCACACCGATGGGCAGATAATATGGAGGACAGATTGAGTGAACTCTCTGGTAAGATCGAATCTCTAAAGTCAAATAAACACAAAATTGACCAGGAATTTGAGATGGTGGAGAACAGGATAGATAAGTTGGAGACCCAGGAGGAGATGAGGTGAAAACATGGCTTTAGCAGAAACGATCTCCAATAATTTCCTGCCGATATTTTACTCCCTCATCGTTATAGTCGTCCTGATAATCATAGCTAAAGTGTTACTTACGAGGGAAAAGGCTCAGGAGAGAAAAGAGCTCGCTGATTATAGGCTCAAACATAAAAAATTGGACATCCAGCGGAAACAGAAACATCTCGACAAGTTGAAGGAAGCTTCTATGGTGTTAAAAGACGATGAGAAAGAGAAGATAGACGAAATAGAGAGAGACAAGGCGGTACTCTCTAGAAGATCATTGGCGATGATGAACGAGATAGAAGAACGCATGCAGAGATTGGAGAGAGGAGCTGACAACGCAAAGTTGATGAAGACTCTGAAAAAAGTTAATAGAGCCGAAAGAGAATTATTTGGAGAGGAGGAAAGATAATCATGAATGAATTTGCAAATAAAGGTGTAAAAAAAACTTCAGATATACTCGACCGGATAGAAGAAACGCTGTTCCCTGGAGAGATCGAGATAGAAGGGACAGGTTACGAGAGAAATGTATTTGACCGCAGACTTGAAAAATACTTAGATCAACATTTTGACGAATATATCGACGAATTCGGTTTGGTCAGGGAACTTCACTTTGAAATATACGAGAGCAAGTACCAGGACTGCCTGAAAGACGTGAACGATCTTGAGGATTTTCAAAAAGACATCGAAGCCGAACTAGATTCTTTGAGCAGGAGACTCGATAAGATCGAAGAGGAATTCTAGGAGGAGGAAGCCGTTGAAAAGAGGAACCGACGATAAAAGCCTGAAACGGGCGATAAATAGTTTCCTACTCGCACAGGAGGACCCGACGGAAAACCTTGAACTTCTCCAGAAGTATCTAAGGAAAAAGGGGATCGCCGACGTAAGTACTGAGTTTCTGAAGAAAGAGATAGAATCGCAACTCGAAAAAAGAAAAGAAGAGAAAAGATTGAAGAAGATGGAAACGAGATTGTTCAAAAAGGAGAACAAAAATAAGAAGTATCGTTATGGTTCCGCTTTCTGCGGTAACTGCAGCATGTACAAAGATTACCAGAAGGAATGTCCTTACTGTGGAAAACTCGAAATGACCAGATAGGAGGTTACCAGATGAACACGATACTTTATTCAGAGATGATCAGAAAGAAGGTCGATACCCCTGTCGAAGGGGTTAATGCAAAGTTAGTCGATATACTAGCCAGGCAGGCTGAGGGATATTGGGAGGCTAACGAGATCAAGATCGAGACCGGTCTTATCAGCAGCAAAGGAAAGTTTTTCTCGACGGAGGAACTTCGAAATATTGGTGGAGACACCAGGATGAAGGTCGGTAAACCCATCGATGCGGGAAGGAAAAACCCTTCAGATGAAAATGAACTTTATCTTAGTCGTTTGGACGGGAGAAAAGTAAATACTTTTGATGGCCGTGAACTCGGAAGGATATACGATTACGAGCTATACATAGATTCTCAACCTTGGAAAGTTTGGAAACTGTTGATCGATCCCACCGGATTGTCACCGTTGAAAAGAAGAGTGAGGATACCGACGAAACATGTCAAAGAGGTGAAACAAAAAGTGATAATTTTAAAAGAGGAATACGAAGGTGTATGATCTGATGACGGCATATCTCATCATACTCGTATTGTTGATCTACTCGATTATCATGACCTACCTCTACTGGAGAGAAAAAAAGAAGGGTCGCAAGAAAGACGAAGCCATAGAAGATGACGTGGATATCAAGATCCAGGAGATAGGGGACAGACTTGAAGAGATAAAGAGAGAGTCGAAGCGATCTAATCTAGATCTAGAAGATGAAGATTGGTGATCTTCCTGTTTTTCTTTCCTAAAGATGCATAAAGCTTAAATCTACTGTTCACAATAATGTCTCAATCCTTCAAAGAAGGATGGAAAATCAAAAAGATGGATGGGATGCCCTGATGTGTAGGTATGAGTTCGGAGACGGAAAATGTTCTTATCCTAACAATATGGCTTTAGAATGTGTAGGGGAGGATAAGTGCCGCTTTGTGGAGAACTCTGATAACGATTCTCCTCCTAAGATAATGGGAGATGAAGATAGATCACGAGATTCTTCGAAAACAGCTCCAGAAGACGATGGATGCCCTAATACCAAGACCGGTATATACTGCAAAAAGTACGGCTATTTTCACTGTGCTGGAAAGGAGAACTGCGAAGACCCGGAAGATTATATGGAACATCTAGAGAGACATAGAGATAAATTCCAGAATATCGACATAAATAAAAATGTTGAATGAAGAGTCAGTCTATCTCTAGATCCTGCCCTCCGTAGAATGCGTCCTGTACCGCGGTGTAGATATCCTCTAACCCCTGTTGATCAACACTCGATATTGGAGTTATATGTCTGTGAAGTCCCATATTCTGTAAACTTTTGATCAACTCTAGACTCGCCTGAGTTTCAGTGCCGGTCTTTTCTCTAAGAGCCGAATCCAATTTCCAGAAGTCTTCAGACCAAGTTTTTATCATCTCTACTTCCTCCGTAGATAAGATATCGGACTTTGATAGTACCGGAAAATACGGTATATCGAACCTGAATTGAGTGGTCGCCGCTAGAGTCATCAAAGAGACCAGTCCAGATGGCTGCTTCGCCAGTACCGGATCGAAAAGGAATGTGATCATGGATCTCTCTCCGAGTGTTTTTACCATCTCCCTGCTCGCTTCCCTGAAAGTGAAAAGCTCCATCTGGCCGGGCGTGTCTATAAGAAAATAATGCGTGTTGAATTCATCCATGACCTTTCTGATCTCGGGAGCCTTCATAGCCACCATATCGGCACTGACTATCTGAGCTCCGTTGGGGCCCAATTCGTGTTCATCCATCACCTCTGGAAGTGAGACCCAATCTCTAACGTCTATATCTACCGTATAAGGAAGCTTATCAGCCCCTGGATCCAGATTGACTGTGATAGCTTGATATCCCTGGGCTTCCATCCACTGTTTGAAAGCTTTGGTGAGTGTAGTCTTTCCCGAGCCGGCCGTTCCTACAAAGTACAGAGTTGCAGTCATCTATTTCACCTCTAATTCAAGATAGTCTTTTTTAACTAAAAATGTTCATCCGGGTAATGTGGAGACCATCACAGTGATCTCTTCTTCGGCATCTTCTTCCTTCAACTCGTCCAACCTCTCGACCATCTCCTCGAAGAGTTCGTCGACTTCCTCCATCTTATCTTCCGTGAAAGGGACTTTCTTGAAGGATACCCAACCGACTTCATGATCTATAGAATCGCTCTCCTGGATATACTTTATACCTCTGTTAACCATGCCCTTTACTGTTCCCAAGGCAGCGATCTTGTAACTCTTTTTCTCTTCGATGGTGAGCTCATCCCAGACAGCGCTGGAATCCAACCATTCCTCTTCCACGTCATAATACCTTTTCACTAGATTTCCTTCAGTTTCTTCTCGAGAGACGTGGATGAGGCCAGCATCGAGCAGCTTGTGGACGTGATGATGTGCCGTCTGCGGTGTGATACCGATCTTTTCACTCAACTCCGTGATCGTCATCTCCCTTTCCAATAAAAGAGCCATTATCTGCAGTCTAGATGCATTAGATAGGATCTTTATCTGGTTTATCGTCGGTTTTAGGTCTTCTGGCATTTTGACACCTTCGATACCGTCTAAACGTACACACGACCCCGAAATATTTAAATATTACCCCAAGTATTAGTTCAATTAGACGATATCTAAACGATAGTTGTTTAGCATATCGAAAAGGAGGAATAAACATGGTAATAAGAATTAAAGAGAAAGAAAAAGGAAGCAGATGGGTGGTACTTGGAGCTGAAACGGCGATGTTCTCTGAAGAACCGCCCCCGCCAAAGGGCAAGCGGAGCAGTTTCGAGTAGCACTGGAAGAATCTAAACCCACTCTGCTTTCAAAAACCCCTTTCTTATATTTTAAAAAAAAGAGAATAAGTTTTCAGTACTCATAGGGATAATCATCGCCCGAAGGGCTCATCCGATCTTTTTCATCATCAAACTTTTGTTTTTTCCATCACAGTTCTTCCGTTACTCTCTCTATCCTGTCCATGGCCTCTTCGATATTTTCTAAGGAATTGGCGAATGAAAGTCTAAGGTGTCCTTCGCCTTGATCTCCAAAAGCTGAACCTGGTGTCGTCGCAACCCTGGCCTCTTCGAGTAAGTGCATCGAAAGCTCCATGCTCTTCATATCGAACTCATACTCTGGGAAAGTGTAGAACGTAGAATTCGGTTTACTGCACCTGAACCCCTCTATCTCGTTCAATCTATTCACTATAAGTTCTCTCCTCTCCCTGTATTTGCTCATCATGAAATCTATAGCTTCTCCAGATTTTTTCTTGTTCGTTAGAGCTTCAAGGCCAGCTTTCTGAGCGAAAGACGTAGCACATGTGATAGAGTGTGTCTGTATTTTTGCTATGTTTTCTAGAAGGTCCTCGCTGCAGGCCGCCCAACCGATCCTCCAGCCGGTCATTGCATAGGCTTTAGAAAATCCGTTCACAGTGATGGTCCTCTCTCTCATACCATCAAGTGAACCGATCGATATGTGTTCGCCTTCAAAAATCAGTTTTTCGTACACTTCGTCTGTCAATACCAAGAGGTCATTGTCGATAGCTATGTCTCTTATGGCTTTCATATCTTCCATGTCGAGAGTCTTTCCCGTCGGATTGTTTGGAGAATTCAAGAGGATTATCTTGGTTCGGGATGTGATATTATCCTGCAGTACATCGGGATCTAAAGAAAAATTTTTTTCATCTACTGGAGCTCTCCTAACGATCCCATCGGCAAATTTTACTATCGGCTCATAAGAGACCCAAGCTGGGTCGGACAGTATAACTTCAGAGCCATCATCAAGATGCGCCATGACTGACATGAAAATGGCTTGTTTAGTCGGAGTTACTAGGATATTATCTGAAGAGAAATCGAGATCGTTTTCAGTCCTCACTTTTTCCGCTATAGCTTCTCTCAGTTCTGGTATGCCTTGAGATTGAGTGTAATGTGTAAATCCCTCCTTCATCGCCTTATAAGCAGACTCGACGATGAAATCTGGAGTGTCAAAGTCGGGCTCTCCTACAGCAAGAGAGATTATGTCTTTACCCTCGTCTTCCATAGCACTAGCTAACTTCGATATCTTCATGGTCTCTGAAAAAGAGACGTCCAGCATCCTTTTGACAAATGAATCCATCTGTATACCTCGCTTTAACCCATCAACTCTAACATCAATCCTTTTTGAGCGTGCAGACGATTTTCCGCCTGGTCGAACACGACTGAATGTGGTCCATCCATCACCTCACTCGTGATCTCGACACCTCTATGAGCGGGTAAGCAGTGCATCACTATAACATCTTCATTGGCAGGTTTTAAAAGTTTTTTATTCACCTGGTAGTCCTTGAAATCTTTCTTTCTCTTCTCTGCTTCGTCTTCGTCTCCCATGGAAACCCAGACATCAGTATATATTATATCGGCGTCCTCTACCGCTTCCTTGGGTGCGTCATGATGTGAAATTTCTGCTCCATTTTCCTTTCCGAGTTCGACCGCCCTTTCAAATATGTCTTGGTTTGGTCTGTAATCTTCAGGTGTACAGGCTATCATATCCATACCCACTATAGCAGACCCCAAAAGCAAGGAATTACAGACGTTATTGCCGTCGCCTACGTATGTCAATTTTTGATCAAAGTCTCCTTTCTTTTCTTTTATGGTCAAAAGATCAGCTAAGATCTGACAGGGATGCTCTCTGTCGTCAAGGCCGCTTATAACCGGCACAGAAGAGTTTTGAGCCAATTCGACCATCGTCTCGTGATCGAACGCTCTATACATGATGCCATCTACGTACCTGCCTAGAACTTTCGCGGTGTCCGCGATTGTCTCACCTCTCCCCAACTGCAGGTCTTTAGGACTCAAATACAGGGCGTGCCCCCCTAATTGAGTGGTCCCCACCTCGAAAGATATCCTCGTTCTAGTGCTCGGCTTCTCGAAGATCATACCCAAACTTTTGTTCTTAAGTGGAGTCGGATACTCTCCGTTTTTGTATTTTTTCTTCATCTCTCCAGCCCTGCGGAGTATCTCTTTTAACTCATCTTTCACGTCCAATATAGATATGAGATCTTTTGCCATATTTAATCACCATATGTTCCGTCTGTAAGTCTTGACATGAGGTCAAGATACAACTCAGAAGTCTTTTCGATCATTTCCTCTGGAAGAGAGGGGATAGGCGGTTCTTTCTTATCCTTTTCCCTTGCCTCCATAAGTTCATCATGATATCCGAATTCCCTATAATATTGTCGCACAAACTCTTTGCTCTTCTCAACGAAGTTACCTCTTTCATATTCATCTTTTTCCCAGAATCTATCTTCATCCGCGGTTCCGAAAGTATCGATCACCATCAATTCCCTGTCCCCGTTCATGGCGAATTCTTTTTTACCGTCGACATGAAGGAGGCCATTCTTCTCCACGTTATCTTCGATCACTTCATCTATCTCGAAAACCATCTTTTTTATTCGTCCAAATTCGTCTTCGGTCAGACCGGCTATCGACAGTGCTTCTTCTCTGTCCAGTTTTCTATCATAATCTTCGAGTTTTGTCGTGACTTCGAAGTGAGGTTCCGGTAAACGATCGCCGTAGCTCGGTTTCTCATCGAATCCAAGCTTTTCATAGTCGATCTTTCCTTTTTCTATCCTATCGTGTAGAGAACCCGCCACGAAATATCTTGCGATAAATTCTAGAGGGATAAGGTAGTTTGTGGTTTCTTTGCCTATTTTATCGTAATCCTCTATCACTTCTACACTCTCCACTTTCATCTTGTCGTCTTTAGTCATCTCGATGAAATGAGTATCGAAACCGAGCTCCTCGGTCTTTTCGAACCAGTAGGTCGAGGTTTTACAAAGAGTTTCCCCCTTCCGAGGGATCTCATTGGGAACGACCTTGTCAAAAACGGAGATATTATCTGTAAAATGAAATTCAAGTTCATCCGGACCTATCTCATAAACCTCTTTAACCTTTCCTTTCCTGATCAATTTTTTCATATATTTCACCGAGGAACTGTGGAAACCATTGAGGATTTGTATTTAATCTTTACGTCTTTTTTGTATTTTCACCTTCGAGGAAATCCTTCGATTTTTCCAGTAATTTTCTTGCGTTTCTAAAGGTGACTTTCTGTTTCGCCTCCTGGAAAGGAAGCCAACGATATCCCTGATGTTCTTTAGAGATTTTCACTTCTTTTTTTTCGGTCTTGCCGAGAAAGTAGATAACTTTCTTGTGAGAAAGTTCGCCTCGTTTTTTATAGATATAATCTATGGTTTCCTTGAATCCGTTTTTGAGATCAATCTCGTCCTCGCCTATGCCTGTTTCTTCCCTCAGTTCCCTCAGGGCGGTTTCTTCTATGGACTCGTCTTCCTCAACGTGACCTTTAGGAAAATCCCAGTGTCCAGCGGGATAATGTAGTAAAAGGTATTTAACTGTTTCAGCTTCTCTATAAACTAGAACACCGGCGGAGACCTCTTCGAGCATTTTATCCGTAAAGAGGTGGATGTGCGCTTTTCCTTTCCATGTCTTGCTGAGCCTTGTTGGCCTGGTCGAGCATCTGGGCGTACTGTTCCTCTAGTTTTTCGGCACTCTCTAGAAGTGATTCCGTTTCAATTTCTATTTCTCTGTAATCTGCGAATCTTTGAAGAAGGTTAGCAGATGCTCTCGGATCGGGCATCTTCGGTTTCCCTTCTGCCAACATGCCCACTGCCTTGATGTCTTTCTCGTGTGCATTCAGAAGTAAGGAGCTAGATATACCTGATATGGCTCCTCTTGAGATGATCTCTAGGTCCAATTTTTCTGCTTCGGTCTTAGCGGCGTGTGAACTCAATACACCCCAGACCTTCTCTTCATCCTCCTCGTTTCTTTCGGGTATGCCGTCGAATATGATCACTTCTTCGACCCCTTGGTCTGTAGCGAAATTTATTATCGTTTTTGCAAGGCTAGAAGAGAGATTTGGTGGTATAACCATGTCCGATTTTACCAGAAGGAACTTCTCACCGGCAAAGAACCTAACAGGTCTTCTAGGAATCCCCTCGAAGATCACCGCCGTAGGTGGAAACTCGTTACAATCTATTGAAGCTACCTGCTCTAAATCGAGAGTGTTTATCAGCTGCTCGGAAGCGATACCTCCGATGAGACCGGTACCAGGAAAACCAGCGACCAATACGTCGTATTCTTCGATCTCATCTCCATCTATATTTATTTCAAAGCAAATATCATTTTCATATTTCAGTTTTTCCTTCACCATATTATTTCACTATTAATTTCTATGATGAACTAATACTTCTATTTTTGCCCGTCTTTATCTGCTTAATTTTATCGAGTCTCGTCGATGACCTAAAGTTTTTTATCGAGCAGGTTTTTTACTACCATGTTAAAAAGGTGAAAATATGGAAGAGGATTTTCCGAAGTTACAGGTAGCACTGGATTTAATGAACATCAAAAGAGCGGTTAGGATAGCGAAAGAAGCTGTAGAAGGCGGTGTAGATTGGATAGAGGTCGGAACACCCCTGATAAAATCTGAAGGGATGGATGCCGTCAGAAAACTTAGGGAGGAATTTCCTGAGAAGAAGTTGATAGCTGACATGAAAACGATGGATGTCGGCGGAGTAGAAGTAGAAATGGCCGCTAAAGCCGGAGCCGATATCATCGGTATACTAGGCGCTGCAGACGATGAGACTTTGAAAGAAGGTATAAAAGCAGCCCAAAATTATGATTCTGAAGTTTTTGCGGACTTGATCCGTGTTGAAGATCAGGTAAAAAGAGCTGAAGAGGTGACCGAGATGGGGGTCGATTATGTTGGTGTTCATATAGGTATAGACGCACAGATGAAGGGAGAGGACCCTGGGGATCTGGTCGAAAAAGTATCTGAAGCCACACCTTTACCTGTAGCTGCCGCAGGCGGTCTGAACTCAGAAACGGCACCAGATATGGTAAAGAGAGGAGCGGACATAATCATAGTTGGAGGTGCCATAATAAAAGCTAGAGATGTTAGGAAGGCAGCAGAAAATATGAAAAAAGCGATCCAGGAGGGTGTCTCGATCGAGTCCGAGGTTAAGAAAAAGCGGGGTCCCGCCGAAATAAAAGAAGTATTCCAGGATGTTTCCACTCCCAATATATCCGATGCTATGCATAGAGAGCCATGTATGAAGGGTATAAAACCTCTCACCACGACAGGAAAAAAGATCGTCGGTAAGGCCTTGACGGTCAAGACCGTCGATGGAGACTGGGCAAAACCTGTCGAAGCTATCGATAGAGCTGAAGAAGATCAGATCATAGTTATCGATGCTGACGCGGGAAAGACCGCTGTTTGGGGTGAACTCGCTTCCTGGTCATGTCAGCAGAAAGGAGTCGAAGGAGTGATCATCGACGGTGCGGTCAGAGACATAGAAGATATAAGAAAGCTCGGATTTCCAGTATTCGCGAGATACATAGCGTCCAACGCTGGTGAGCCCAAGGGCTACGGCGCCTTAGAGGACGACATAGTTTGTGGCGGAAGAAAGGTCAGGCCCGGGGATTGGATTATTGGAGACGACAGCGGAGTCATGGTAGTTCCAAAGGAAGAAGCTGTCCAGATAGCGAACCGAGCTTTAGATGTGATGGAAAAAGAGAACAGAGTGAGACAAGAGATAAAAGAGGGGAGGACGCTCTCCGTGGTCATGGAATTAGGTAAATGGGAAAAGAGGTGATCATCATCTTTTTTCGAGATCGCCAGAACGGACAGTCTTAAGACCCAACTCGTTTGCCCAATTTTCCACTTTTTTCCTTTCATTTCCAGAAGTACTGCTTCTATCGAAGTAAACGTATTCCACTCCTGGCGTCTTCTCTACAGCTTCAGAGAAACTTTCTCTGGTAAGGTGTTTCATCCCCCATCCGGGAACTATATGTCCTAGAGCTATCTTTCTACTCTTTACTAGATCGGTGAATCTAGGCGTGTAATGACCCCCTCCAATACAAATAGTGACGGGATGATCCGTTTCAGGTCTATTCCTGACCTCGATAACGGTATCGGCTATCACCTTTGCTGCTCTTTTATCTTTCCAAGACTCCTTATCGCTGCCTATCTCGATGTAATAAGTAGGTGTCTCAAGGAACGGACCATGATGGGTCGCCTCAAAGGATATGTCATATTTCTGGTGAATACCTTCTTTTTTTGCAGTTTCACGCATGACATGAAAGGCTTGGGTCATGCTCTGTGGTGCGGCAGGAACCAATTTGCCGTCTTTGCCTCCGTATTTTGCCTCGCCATAGTTGCCGATTGGATGGACAGTCAGTGAATCTACACCAGCCTCTGATGAATGCTTCGAGATATACACGACCTGTTCAAAATCTAGGTTCAAGTGCCTTTCGACCTTTTTATCCACATCATCGAAGTAGATATGATGTTGGTCTATTACCACTATAACGTCGTTTCGCTTTTCATAGATCGGTCTCCCATTCCATTTCTCTCTTTCATTCCAATCCTTCTCAAGAAGTTGAGAAAGTATGTTCTGGCTCGCTTCGTCTTGTGTTGAGGAGACGATCAATCTCATGATGGTCCAAGGATTAGGCACTTTAGATAAAATCTTTGTCATAACGCTTTTAAAGAACTATAATCATATATCAGAAGCTCATGGATAAACCGATGGATACTGAACTCATAGAAGAGATTTGGAACGAAAGCCCTAAATCAGTAAAAGAGCTTGAGGACCTTTCTCTCCACTCGATCCTTTTGGTCCTAGCCGGATACATCTCTATAGGTATAGGGTCTTTACATTTTCTTTTGACCATCATCGAAAGCTTAGAACCTAGAAGTGTCTTTTACTTGATCATAAATATCATCTTCGGATTCACTCTGTTGTTGACCAACTATAAGATCCAAGCTGATAGGAAAAAATGGGCCGTACTGGCTTTTTTATTTTCTTTAGTGCTGATATCACTAGGAGGGACAGTCGGCATCCTTGCTGGACTTATCGGTGTCCTCGGTGGTGTGCTCGCATTTTTGAGTAGTGTAGATGAGAGTTTTGACATATGAATAGGAAAAAAGTTAATAACATACCGTCTGAATCTTGCCGTAGTGGGTAAATTGAAGAAAAAGAAGATAACTGAGATCGTGATCGACCTTATGACCATCTCGGCCGAAACCGCACCGAAGTCATCAGGTAACTATTTGGAAACTATGGTATTGGATGAAGCCGAAAAAGAGATGCTTGCAGAGGAATTGTATCAATTATCGGACAGGTTCCAGGACGAGACTTATAGTGAAGAAGGAGACTCTGTGAATTCAGCAGACGAGCTTCTCATAATAGGATTGAAAGATCATCCCGCTCTTGGGATAGACTGTAAAGCGTGCGGTTATGATGACTGTGAAGATTTTTCAGAGGCTGATGAGACCGAACAGATCTTTCAGGGACCGAACTGCGTTTTCAGGTTGATAGATCTGGGCATGTCTATCGGGCACGCTTTGAATACTGCCGAAAATCATAATGTGGATTATCAGGTATCTATCAAAGGGGGTCTTGCCTCTAAAAATCTTGGACTGGTTGACTCTCGATTATCTCTAGCGGTTCTTGTCAACGTTGTTTCTGATAAAAGTTATCACAAAAATTGATCATCTGAAATACTTCGTTTGGTCCCGAGATAAGTACCGTCGAGGAGATAGATCTTTTCGTCATATAATTCTGTTTTATTCAAGAACGGTCCCAGGTAACCGTCTTCATTGATACTTATCCCTCCGAGTAGATGATTGAGATGTGGTATTATTATAGCATTTCCTTCTTCGCCTTCATGTTTATAATTCAATTTTACCCAGCACTCTTTTTTTTCTTTATTATCTAAAGAATCTCTCAAAGTGACAGTGGGATGGCAGTGCCCGATTATTATAGAACCGGTGGAAAGCACTTCCTCCCTGGGATTGGCGTGCCCGTGGAAAAATCCGATTTCGTCTATGACCGTTCCGCTAGAGCCGTGTATTATCACGTCTGATGGAAGATATTCTTCGATCCCTCCATCGTGATTCCCCTTCAAAAGATGGATCTCGTTGACCCCTTTCAACCACAGATCGACTGCTTTAGGTATGTCTTTGTACTCCTGCCATGTAGCCTTGGGTACGTTATGTTTGAAATCGCCGTTTATCACCAATCTCTCAGCATCTTCTTTTTTTAAAACTTCAAAGACCTTGTCGATCATCTTTTCACTCTGATCGGGAATATTTATCCCCTTCTCCTCTAGTTCCCTTTCATAACCTATATGTAAGTCCGCTATAACAAGAGTATCATCGAATTTCATTATCCTTTCGTTCCACAGGGGCTGCATGTTTTACCTTCCTATTGAGAGCAGGGTTATTTATCCCTAGCCCTTAGCAGAAAAGATAAAATTATATATCTTTCCGTCATCCTAAAAGTTCGATGTCCTTTGGAGATATCGTAGGGGTTCTAATCGTCTATCTCTATGTTGGTTCTTTATTGTACATATTTGAGTTCCGTTCGAATGAAGACTTATTCTTGAGAAGAAAACTTATCCATATCATGGTCGGTAACATAGTTTTTATACTTCCACTTTTCGACACGAGATGGGTGATGGTAGGTTTAGCAGCGGCACCATTCATCATCCTTACCTTTTTGATCAGTCCTTTATTTTCGATCGGTCTAAACAGCGAGACCTCCAATTCCGGACATGGTCTCGGGCTCTTTTACTACTCTATCAGTTGGACGATCCTAGCGTTTTTATTTTTCGAAGATCTCGGGATAATAGCTGTTGGTATTATCTGTATGTCATACGGTGATGGGATGGCTTCTTTGATAGGAAGGAGGTTCGGGAAACATCGGTTCAATCTTACCGGTGACGAAAAGAGCTTTGAAGGATCGGTAGCTATGATATTTTTTTCGTTTGGAATGTCAATCATAGCTCTTTTTTATCTCGACGCGGTCCCTGAAAGGATACTCATTCTCCCGCTCGTGGTCTTGATAGCCACTCTAGTAGAAATATTATCGGTTAGAGGTCTAGATAATCTATTGGTCGCTCTTTCTAGTTCAATAACTTATTATATCCTCCTTAATCTATGAACGATAGATGCGCTTTATTATCATCGACGGACTCGACGCTGCAGGAAAAGATACACACGCCCGTTTGATAAAAGAGAAGTATTCTAACAATGGTGAGGAAGTGGTCGTACGGTCTCATCCCTGTTCGGACAATCTATTTGGAATCAAGGCAGAGGAGGCTCTGCGGGGCAAGGGAAGTTCCGCTAGAGTAAAAGCTACCCTTTATTTTACCCTAGACGTTATCAATTCTTTTTTGAAGGTCGATAAGAACGTTGATACGTTAATATTCGTAAGATATCTGTGCAGCGTGGCATATCTACCTGAACCTCTTGTACCCAAATCCTATAAACTTTTATCGACTCTTTTCCCCACATCTACATACAAGTTTTTCCTAGATGTTGAACCTGAAGAGGCCATGGAAAGGTTGAAAGATAGGGAAGAAAGGCAGATATTTGAAAACAAGAAAGATCTTAAAAAGGTCAGGAAAAGAGCACTTTCGATCACGGATGAATGGCACGTTATCGATACCTCAAGGCCTATTGAAGAGGCGCAAGAAGAGATAGAAAAGATCCTTGATTCTAGATAACAAATATTAAAGTGGGATTTTTGGTTTCTCTGAAGGCAAAAGATATTAGACCACCTTTTTATTATCGATTTACGAATCATGACCAAAGTAGTCCTAGACACCAACAGCCTGTTGATGCCCTTCCAGTTCTCTCTCAATCTAGATGAAGAGATCAGAAGATTGGTCGGCAATGCCGAGATATATGTTCCTTCTTCGGTGATAGATGAGTTGAAAGCTTTGGATGAAAAGCCCCCGCTGAAACTCAGTGAGAACTATCGTGAAGTCCAAGTCGAAAGGAAAGGGGATGACGGCGTTTTAGAAGCCGCTAGGAAACTTAACGCCGTTGTCGTCACTAATGATAAGGAACTGAAAAAGAGAGCACTTAATCAAAGTTTGACTGTAGCCTTTCTCCGCTCTGGCTCACATTTAGAATTACTCGGAGAAGACTTTTTATTGACAGGGAAACAAGATGATAGGGAAAAAGAAACGTTGAAACTCAATGGCGAAGTCGTATCAGGTGTGGACGAAGCAAAATATTTTCTCGCTTTAGAAGGTTACAAAAAGCGTTTTAGAGAAAACTTCGGTTTTGAACCTTTTGAGGGCACTCTCAACGTGAGATTGAAGGATAAATCTTTAAAAAAATACCAGGAACTGAAAGAGAAAAAAGGTATATCGATAGACGGTTTTGTTGAGAAAGGAAAGCGTTTTGGATCAGTCGAATGTTTCCCTTCAAAGATAAACGGCGTAGATTCACTCTTGATTATACCAGAGAAGACGAGGTATGAAAAACAGGCCGAGATAGTGGCCGAAGAAAAGCTGAGAGACGAACTTGGTTTAAAAGATGGGGATGAAGTGAGTATAGTATTGACGTACTCCACCACCTAAAGTTGGTGGAATCTTTAAGAACGCTCAGCATTGAGCCCCCTATGGACACGTCATGCCCTGTTAATACTCCCCGTGCAGGTGGGTTCTATGGTTCTGCCCCTACAAGCGAAGCTTATATTTATTCCAATTGTGTATGAGTCATGGTTGGTATGGTCGAACTTTGACCACCTGGCATGATAACATTGTTAAAGAAGTATATATATCCTTCCATCGGCATTCATCCTCTGCCTGAAGACGGAGGCATTCTGCCTGGTTTCATGTAAATCTTCCCTGAAGTCAAACTTCAAAAGTTGTCTTCTAGGTAATTAAGAGCTGATTCGAATAATTGCTTTCCATCTCCTTGCTTACCTGTCATTCCATCCCTCGTCCAATCGGGCCTCGTATGTTCGTTGAATACTCTTTCAGGGTGCGGCATCAGTCCCAAAACGTTGCCCTCCGGGTTGCAGATACCGGCTATATGATCAAGGGAACCGTTAGGATTCCACGGATATTCCGGTTCGCTACCATCTGGAGTAGTATATCGGAAAACGATCTGATCGTTTTTTTCTAATTCGTCAACGGACAAATTTTTGCCTAGAACGAATTTTCCCTCCTTATGAGCTGAAGGATAAAGTATTGTTTCATGCTTTTCATATCCTGTGGTAAAAACACAATTAGAATTTTCTTCCACTCTAAGTAGTGAAGGTCTGCATTCAAATTTGTTGCTGTCGTTCGTCTCAAGCGCAGCGCTCGGTACTTCACTCATCACTTCGTGAACGGCAGGAAGAAGACCGATCTCTACAAGAACCTGAAAACCGTTACATACTCCCAAGATCGGTTTTCCAGTTTTGACAAAGGCTTTTAATTCTTCTCCCAGTCTGCTTTTGATCCTTGCTCCGAAGATAGCTCCCGCCCGGATATAGTCACCTGCTGAAAACCCTCCTGGGATCATCAAAATGTCGTACTGGTGTATCTCCCTTTCCTCCTCGGGATCGACATCCTTTTTGATAAGCTGTTTGAGATGTACCTTTTCGGCCTGCGCTCCGAGACGTTTGAAAGCGAGGTGTGATTCCTCCTCGCAGTTCGTACCTTCGATCCTAAGCACACCCGCTTTGATATCTTCCCGTTTCAAGTTTATCTCCTGATAGACCTATTGACTCGCTCTAAAAATATTTTCCGTACTTGTAATCAAAAAGGATGGCTCTTCTTTTTACTAAAACCATCTAAAAAGGGAGAAAGTATTTATTTATAACCTCGTTTTTGCCTAACCGATCCCATCGGGGCCGTGGGGTAGCTTGGTCGATCCTTCGGGCTTTGGGAGCCTGGTACCCGAATTCAAATTTCGGCGGCCCCACCACTTATCTTTTTCAGAAGATATGTTTGTCTTCCGAATCATCCTTTAACTTTTTTCTTACTTCATCCAGGTCAGGAACGTCTTTTTCATCTCTATCTGCCATTTCTAGCTTGTTCTCTTCCAATATCTCTTGAGGGCGTTTTGGAGTCTCATTTACATTGAACCGTTCCGCCCTTTTTTCTATCATCTTGAATTCCTTTCTCCTCCATACCAGATCAGAACGTATTTCCTCGATTTTCTTTAGCTCTTCCTCTGAGACATCTCTTACTATCTCCGCAGGCTGCCCGAGGACCAATTTTTTGTCGGGAACTTCCATACCTTCGGGAACTATGGCATTGGTACCGACGATCGCATTTTCCCCGATCTCTGCTCCTTCTAACACAACCGCGTCTATCCCGACCATCGCTCCTTTACCGACATCACATCCTATTAAACTCGCTCCTGGAGAGATGAAAGAACCCTTGCCCAAAGAAGTAGGATGTTTCTCAGTCCCCCTGACAGAGGCTTTATTCATTACTATACTGTCTTCCCCAACGTCTACTTCCGATTCTTCGCCTTCGATAATCGAACCGGGGAACAAAAAAGCGTTTTTTCCCAAAATCACATCCCCAACAGTCCTTGCGGTAGGGTCAATAAATGGACTGTCATCTTCTTCTGAATCTTTATCATCTTGCAGGAACTTTTCTAATTCGTGAGTCATGTATGAAAGATAAAAGAATACGTGTAAAAAGGTTGTGGTACTGAGTAAATTTTGAATATGATCAGATATCTACTTTCAAATATTGTTAGATGTGAGATCCATCAGTAGGGGAAAGATGTATAAAAGTCAGGTGTAATATATTGATTACAAGGTGGCACAGATGCCTGTGTGGATGATAGTCGTCATAATAATAATAGTACTGATCTTTCTACTCTTGTTATCCAGAGCGGTGAATAAAGTCCCAGAGTACAAGAG
>JAGXLF010000074.1 GCA_018334835.1 Thermoplasmatota archaeon
GCGGCGATGTTGTTCTTCTGAGCGTCTTTGCCTCTTTCTCTTTCCGTATCTTCCTTCAACAGTAGAATTGGTTGATTTCCCATCATAATTATTCACCTTTATATCAGGTAATTAGTCCGATTATTGATGTTCTATATAAATGTTTCCTTGGGTGAATTGAGATTAGTTATCATCTTTTCCGAGCAAGATTCTTCACCTCCACCTTAAACCAGGCAGGAGGCTCTTTCCTTCATGTGCAGGACTACATCCTTTCAGTCTCGAGACATACCTGCCGAGAGAATAAGGGAATCAATTCCCTTCATCCTCGTTAGCACTGCGGAGGAAGGGGGCGTAGTCCCGTACAGGTCAGAAATGGAGTTCACTGACAATCTCTTCGAATTCCAAAGGAATTCGAGCGATATCAGAATTTTACTAGAAAATTCTGAAATAGCTCCCTTCCTTTAGGTGGGAGAAGTTGACGAAAATCTTTTTACCCTCCTGTATTTACCTAAAACCGGTGTGCAGATGTCAGCAGAGAAAGAGATGTTAGATTTTCTAGGTCTTGACGAGAAAGATGAACTTTTCCAAGATATTCCAGATCTAATAAGAACTGATCTCGATATTCCTAAAGGGGTCTCCGAGATGGAGGCGATGGTGGAAGTGAAAGATAAGCTCGAGAAGAATAGAGATCTTAACGAATTGACTTCATTCCTCGGCGGCGGTATATACAACCATTACGTACCAGCCGCCGTAGGGGAGATCATAGGAAAATCCGAATTTTATACTTCCTATACGCCTTACCAGGCAGAGATCAGCCAGGGTCTATTACAGGCTCTTTTCGAATATCAAAGTCTGATAGCGGAACTGACCGGGTTAGGTGCGGTCAATACCAGCATGTATGATTATCCTACTGCCTTAGCGGAAGCTGTCTTGATGGCCGCACGGATAAGCAGAAAAGGTAACACATTTTTGCTTCCAGAGAATATCCACTGGGAAAAAGATCCAGTCCTTGAAAATTACCTGAGAGGAAAAGATATAGAGATCGAAAAGGTGCAGTTCGAGGAAAGCGGAAAGATAGATAAAGAGGATCTAAAATCGAAGTTGAACGAAGACGTTCTCGGTTTTTATGTGGAAACTCCCAACGTCTTCGGCGTCCTCGAAGATGATGTAGAAGTATTTAACGATCTCAAGGAGGATCACGACTGCGTTCTTGTAGCGGGAACAGATCCGATGCTTCTTTCCCTGATGAGGCCGCCGGCGGATTGGGGTGCTGATATAGTCGTTGGAGAGAGCCAAGCTCTTGGTATACCTCCTTCTTATGGAGGCCCTACAGTCGGTATATTCGCTTCGGATGAGAAGTACATAAGAAAGATGCCCGGAAGGATAATAGGTGAAACGGAAGATTCAGAGGGTCGAAGAGCATACTGTATGACATTACAGACGAGAGAGCAACACATCAGGAGGGAAAGAGCCACTTCTAATATATGCACCAACCAATCATTGATGGCTCTAGCATCTGCTGTTTACACTTACACCAAAGGTGGCAGAGGTCTGGAAGACCTTGCTAAAGAGAACTACAGGAAGGCCCATGATCTGGCAGAAAGGATAGATAAGATCGAAGGATTTGAGGCACCTTATTTCGATAGCGAGTTTAATAAGGAGTTTACCGTGAAGACACCAGAAGACTCGCAAAAAATTTTTGAAAGATGTGCGAAAAAGGACATCTTACCTGGTATCCCTCTAGATAAGAAAAGAAAGTTCAGTTCTCTCCCTAACATGATGTTGACAGCGGTCACGGAGATGAATACCGATGAAGATATAGATAGTTTAGTAGAAACCCTAGAGGAGGTGGTCGGATGAGTTCAAATTATCGACAGGCGCGTTATAAAGAAGATCTCTTGATAGAGAGGGCTGATTCAAGAGAGGTAGAAGATAATCCTCTTCCTAAATCTATATCTAGAGATGAAGCCCCGAAGATACCAGATTTACCGAAACACGAAATAGTGAGATATTTTAATCGCCTGTCTCAGATGAACTATGGTATCGATACTGGCTTTTATCCGCTTGGTTCCTGTACCATGAAGTATAACCCAAAATTTACCGAAAAGATAGGCTCGCATCCTAAAGCGACTGAGATCCATCCCTATCAGCCAGAAGAGATGGTTCAGGGTACGTTAGAGATAATGTATGAGCTACAGGAACTCCTGGCAGAGTTGGGAGGTATGCAATCAGTGAGTCTTCAGCCCGCTGCCGGCGCACAAGGTGAGATAACTGGATTGATGATCGCACACCAATACCACAAAGATAATGACGACGAGAGGAATGAGGTGATACTCCCGGATACAGCTCATGGTACTAATCCTGCTAGCGTTTCGATGATGGGATATGATTTGGTTGAGATCCCTTCCGAAGATGGCTGCGTGGATATCGATGCATTGGAAGAGGCTGCAGGTGAAGATACAGCGGTTTTCATGATTACGAATCCTAATACTCTAGGTTTGTTCGAAAAGGACGCATGTCAGATATCCGAGATAATACACCAAAACGGAGGACTCCTTTATTACGACGGCGCCAATCTGAACGCGATCATGGGTAAGACTGATCCTGGAGCTATGAACTTCGATATAATGCACTTTAATCTTCATAAAACTTTCAGCACACCGCACGGCGGAGGAGGACCCGGCTCTGGTCCTGTAGGGGTTACCGAAGAATTGTCCTCGTATCTTCCAATACCGATCGTGGAAAAGGACTCCGAAGGCTATCATTTAAATTATGATCTAGAGAACAGCATCGGTAGAGTGAAAGGGATCTATGGTAATTGGCTAGTTCTGTTAAAAGCTTATGCTTACATAAAAGAAAAAGGGAAAGATGGTCTAGAAGAGGCTACAGAGAGAGCTGTACTCAACAGCAACTATTTGAGAAAGAAGCTGGAGCCTCATCTTGATCTACCTTACAGGGAACTTAGAAAGCATGAGTTCGTGCTTTCTGGAAAAAAGATGAAAGATAAAGGATTGAAAACGACCGATCTAGCTAAACGACTTTTGGACTACGGTTTCCATGCACCGACAATTTATTTCCCCCAGCTGGTGGATGAAGCGCTGATGATAGAGCCTACAGAAACGGAGACGAAGGAAACTCTCGATAGATTTGCAGAAGCTGTGGCATCGATAATGGATGAGGACGAAGAAGTCATAGGTGATGCTCCCCATAATACATCAGTAGGACGAGTGGACGAGACGAAAGCGGTAAGGGATTCTGTCCTGAGCTACAAGATGCGGGAAGAATGAGTATCAATGGTTCTCTAATTCTTTTTTCAATTCTAATCAATTTATCATCGAGAAAATCACAAGGAACTTGCATGAATCGACCTCCGAAAGCCCCGCCAACGAAACCTTTATATACCACTTAGTATTAACTATTAAATGCGAACATTACAACAAAAGGTTGTTAAATTGGGGTGGTAAAAATGGCTGAAAAAGAAGATGAAAGAAGAGGAAAAGATAGAAGGCTTGCGGAAAGAACCGGAACACGAAGCTTTAGTCCGTTCCAGGAGATGGACAGTATCTTCGAGGACCTAGATCGAACGCTAGACAGATTTTTCGGAAGGCCTTTCCGCGAGAGAAAAAGGGAAGGTAGAAGAGCACCGGCACTAGACATGAGAGATTTAGGCGACAGGTACATGATCGAGGCAGAGATACCGGGGATCGACAAAGATGATATAGAGATCGAACTTAGAGACGAAGGTATGGTTATCGAAGGTGAGACCACCGAAGAGACCGAAGAGGAAGGCGAAGACTATCTAAGAAAAGAAAGAGGATACAGATCCTTCTATAGAAGACTGCCGATCCCTGAACAGGTCGAGCAGGATGAAATTACTGCAGAACTCGATCGAGGCGTACTCACTATCGACCTTCCGAAGAAGGAAACCGAAGTGAAAGAGGGCAAGAAGATAGACATCGAGTAGAACAGAAAACCCCTCTTTCTTTTATTGAAAAAGGTGAGTGAGACGAATGGAAAAGAAAGAATTCGACGAGATGATCCAACTCCTTCAAAATGAAACTAGAAGGAGGATACTTGATCTGCTGAGTAAGGAGGAAAATTATCCTTTAGCGATCTCTAGGAACTTAGATACAAGTCAACAGTCGGTATCAAAACATCTAGACAGGCTGGAGGACAAAGGTCTCGTCATATCAAAGAAATGCAAGAGCGAGAAGGGTGGACCACCGACCAAAAAATACTCCCTCAATAGAGAGTTTTCATTGAGAATAGATCTCGGTCCTCAATTGTTCGATACTGGAATTGAGGATTTAAGGGACGAAGAAATAGATGATTACGAAGAGATCGAAGAAAAAGTTAGAGGAGGTATAGTCGAGGGTGGTTATCTCGAGGGTCACAGGAAGATCATACTGAATATAGAAAGGAAGATAAGGAAGCTGGAGAGGGAAAGGAAATACCTGCTCAAATTGAAAGAGAAGGCGTTGTCGGAAGCTTATAACTATATACACGAAAATTTTGATAATTATGAGGAAAGAAAGATATTATATTACGTTCTGGATTCAGGGGTGACTGATCCCCGTGAAATAGCTAAATATTTCAATGTTAGAGAAGATGAGATCAAAAGAATATTAGAGGATATGAAGGAGAAAACCAAAATATGGTGATAAGATGAATTATGGAAACTACGAAGATGATGAAGATGACGAAGGCAGAAAGGATAGAAGAGGAAGAGACCGCAGGAGAAGAGGCCCTTTTGGGGATCTGTTCAACTTTGGTGACATGTTCGGTTTCTCAGACATAGACGAGGAGTTCGAGAAGATGAGGAAAATAGCCGAGAAGATGATGTCTCAGCGTGGGAATAGAACTTCTAAAGATCCTTTCGTTTATGGGTTTTCGATAAGACAGGGACCCGACGGCAAACCGAAGATAGACGAGTTCGGTAATGCGAAGGACTATTTTTACGGAGATGAGGGAGATACAGAGAGGTCAGAATGGACTCCCTTGACAGATGTTCAGGATACTGGCGATAAAGTGATGGTAACGGTGGACATACCAGGAGTTGAAAAGGAAGATATCGATCTCAATGTTAAAGACGATATACTGATAGTTTCTGTCGAAGGGAAAAGGCGCTACAAGAAGAAGATCCAGCTACCTGCGAGGGTAGATCCCCAGGAGGCTGACGCCACTTACAATAACGGCGTACTGGAAGTCGAACTTAATAAAATAACTGAAGAGATGGGTCAATCCATCGAGATAGATTGAAGGGTAATTACCATGTCGGACGAATGTTCAGAAACTCAAGAAGAAACTGAGTTAAAAGAAGATCTCAAAGAGATCACTGATGAGGCCGTTCGCAAAGAAGATAAAGAAGAGCTCGAAGAACTTGAGGAGAGTGAAGAAGAACCGACTAGAGAAGAACTCCAAGAGGAAGTGGAAGAATTGGAGACCTCGCTAAAGAAAGTGATGGCTGATTTCGATAACTACAAGAAGAGAATGATCAAGGAGAAAAAGAGGATCAGACAACTGGCCAACAAGTCTTTGGTGGTAGATCTTCTGGAAGTTTTGGACGATCTCGAGAGGGCATTGGACAATGAGGAAGACATAGATAGAGACGGTATCGAGATGATATTCGAAAAATTCATGCGAACTCTCGAGGATCACGGCCTAGAGAAGATAGATGCCGAGGGGGAACAGTTCGATCCGATGTATCACGATTGTGTGCAGTCCGAAGAGAGAGATGATGTAGAAGAGGATAAGATCATCGAAGTTTATCAGGAAGGTTATAAGTTGAATGATGAGGTTATCAGACCTTCAAAGGTAAAAGTTTCTAAATGATTTGTTAAAAATCCAAAGGTGTATAATATGTCTGAAAAAGTATTGGGAATCGATCTAGGAACGACGAACTCCGCGATGGCGATAATGGAAGGTGGAGAGCCGACTATCATACCGAATTCTGAAGGCGATCGAACTACACCTTCAGTTGTCGCTTTCAAGGAAGACGGCGAACGACTGGTAGGAGAGATGGCAAAGAGACAGGCGGTCAAGAACCCAGACCGTACGATAGAATCGATAAAGAGAAAGATGGGCACCGATCACAAAGTGAAGATAGATAACGACGAATACACTCCAGAGCAAATTTCGGCGATGATACTGCAGAAATTGAAGAGAGATGCTGAGGAATATCTCAGTGATGAGATAAATCGAGCGGTAATAACAGTTCCAGCATACTTCAACGAACCTCAGAGAGAAGCTACCAAGAACGCGGGAGAGATAGCTAGTTTCGAAGTGGAAAGGGTCTTTAACGAACCTACAGCGTCAGCGATGGCCTACAAGATGGAAGAGAAAGAGAGTGTGGAAACTATACTGGTATATGATCTTGGTGGAGGTACATTCGACGTCTCTATCCTTGAAGTAGGAGACGGTGTTTATGAAGTACTCGCAACTTCAGGCAATACCGGTCTGGGTGGAGATGATTGGACCCAGAGGATAGTCGATCACTGTGTAGAGGAGTTCAAAAAAGAGACCGGAATAGACGTGAGTGATGATAGAGAAGCTCTCCAGCGTATATTCGAAGCTTCAGAAAAGGCTAAGAAGGAACTCTCTAGCAGACAGAACACGGATATAAATCTTCCATACCTGACCGTTGGTGACGACGGACCCGAACATTTGGAGTTGGAAATAACTAGAGCAGAATTCCAGAATATGACCGATGATCTGGTGGAGAAGACGAAGGAACCGGTAAATATAGCTATGGAGGACACAGGTCTACAGCCGCATGAGATAGATGAAGTAATTTTAGTGGGTGGATCGACTCGGCTACCGGCGGTACAGGATTTCGTCAGGGATTTCTTCAATCAGGATCCAAATATGAAGATAAATCCTGATGAATGTGTTGCTGTCGGAGCTGCTATACAGGCTGGAGTCATTTCAGGTGATGTTGAGGACGATATCGTTCTTCTAGATGTTACTCCGCTTTCCCTGGGTGTTGAGACCTTAGGTGGAGTCGCAACGACTCTTATCGATAGAAACACTACTATTCCTACCGAAGAGAGCAAGGTATTCACTACAGCAGCCGATAACCAAACCAGTGTTGATATTCACGTAGTCCAGGGTGAGAGAGCCATGGCAAAGGATAATCACAGTTTGGGTAGATTCACACTGACCGGTATACCTCCGGCACCTAAAGGCGTTCCGAAGATAGAAGTGACTTTCCAAATGGACGAGAATGGAATCTTGAACGTCTCTGCTGAGGATCAAGGATCTGGGAAAGAGGAGAGTATAACAGTAGAAGCGACCAGTCAACTTTCCGAGGAAGAGATTGAACGGATGAAAGAAGAGGCTGAAAAGCACGCAGAAGAAGACAAGAAGAAGAAGGAGAGGATCCGTA
>JAGXLF010000075.1 GCA_018334835.1 Thermoplasmatota archaeon
CGACCTCTCTCCAGATGTTCCATAGACATCATTTCCTGAAAATTTTTCACCTCTATTGCTTTGAGATTTGGATCCCATATTTTCAGTCTCTCGATCCACTTCTTATCATCAGTGAATACATAGGGACGGGCCCCTCTTTTCATGATCATCCAAGTAGCGAGAAAGTCGTATTTATTTTCAACATAACTTAATACTTTACCCTGCGAACTTAAAGGTAAACCACCAGGACCTTCTTCTATTTCCGTAAATATATAGGCGTAGGAATGTCTTATCTCGATATGAAATTCATGTTCGGGATCGTCTAGATCGACATCCAACTCGGGATTTTCATCTAATATCACACTGCCGACTTCTTCTTCGACATCCTGACTAGTATATTCATGCTCGCCGACTCTTCTTGCCCTAACGGCAAAGGTCCCTGAGATGTCCTCTGCAAACTTTCTCGCCTGTTTTTTGATTTCTTTGAGATCAAAATTCAATTTCTTGACCCGACTGTAAGACACTATCCCGAATATCCTAGAAAAGAGATAGGTGTTTTCATTCTGGGTATAGGCAAATATCCTTCCGAGTCCTCTTTTTTCAGTGATCACCTCTTTATTCCTTGAAAGAAAGGTCCGCTCTATGTTATCTATCAAAATATCTTCGAAATGTTTTCTGACATTGGAACTTTTCGTCCCGATCTCACCATATCTGAGAAGATGGGGTTCTAGATCCTCAATATTTTTTTTCCTGTTACCAGCTCCCATGATGAGTCAACTCTTCAGCGTTCATCTTTTCCGGTTTTCTAGGCATCCCTGCAGGATGACCTATCGGCAAAATAGCTATAGGCCTGACTCCATCAGGTATCTCGAGTTGTTTTGAGACCTTATCTTCGTCGAAGGCTCCTATCCAACATGAACTGTATCCCATGTCTACGAGTGCTAAAAGTATGTTCTCTACCGCCGCTGTCGCGTCCTGTATAGAGTAAAGTTCCCTGCCTCTATCGCCATACCTTTCAGCCGATCTCTTTTTGTGGGCACAGACCACTATGACCCAGGGAGCATCACCTATGAAGGATTGTCCATAAGCATTCTCTACCAATCTCCTTTTCTCTTTTTCATCTTCTACGACTATGAAATCTCTCGCCTGTCGATTACCTGCTGATGGAGCGGTATGACCTATCCTTATGATCTCTTCGATATCTTTTTTAGGTATCTCATCTTCAGTATAAGATCTCACACTCCTTCTCTTTTCAATCACCTTTTTGAACTCCATATATCAAACCTCCAGACTGGCTATCTTTTCGGTGAACTCCGCCATCCATTTTCCGTAATAACTACAATGTTTGAGTTCCTTTTCACCCGGCTCTCCTACGGCAACAGGCCCATAATGGTCACCTTTGGGCATCCCCTTGACTATCATACCATGAATTATCAGAGATTCCAGTAATGCCACGATCGTTGTTTCATTCCCCCCGGCGGTATTCGCACTTGACGTAAATGCCCCTCCTACTAAGCCTTCCAAGTCTCCGTGATGTTTGATACTTTCATCTAAGAATTTTTTTATATCGCCACATGGAAGGCCATAATAGGTGGGAGAACCGAGTATGATACAGTCATATTTCGGTAGTGATTCTATCTGGGTCTCATCTACTTCTTTTAAATCGACTTCGACATCCGCATCGCTTTCTTCCACTCCCCTTGATATCTCTTTAGCCATTTTTTCTGTGTTACCACTTTTCGAATAATAGCATATCAATATCTTAGACATCTTATCAGACAAATATAATAATTCTTTGTTTAATATGTTTTGGTGAAGGAAGAACTCATCGACTTTTTGAAGTTTTAAGAAATTTGTCAAATTATAGTGGAAGTTGGAACTTTTTGAACTTAAGTTCCAACATCCACAACTAGTAAAAGACACTAGGAGAAGTACAAAATGTCGTGTCTTTTACTATAACTTTAAATTAGTTATCTTGTTAAGAAATCACAAAAGTTATGTAAGACAATCACAATCTACCTCCCAAAGGAGATAAAATACATACTCCACCAAAGGTGAAAATTTGCTGAGTGAGGAAGAAACGATTCAAACATTAAAACATATCAACCAAAGAGATTTTCAAGAGATTTCTTCGAACCTTTTAGAGAAGATGGGGTTCGACATCTCCTCTTTGGAAACAAGAGATGGTTCCATATTGTTAGAAGGGGAAATTGAAAGAGGGGGTGAAATACGGGATTATCTGATCAAATGTAGTCGGGCCGAGGAAAACCTTAAGGACGAGATAAAGGAACTGCATGAACTTTTGGGTGGGAAAAAATATGGATTATTCCTGTCGACTAGTCTTAGAAATAGAGGTGTGGAAAAGACGGAAAATATCGAATTTGTAGGGGGTACTCCTTTTTACAAGTTATTGAAAAAATTCGATATGCTCTCTCAGCTCGAAAGCTATCAGGAGGAATTAAGCGAGGGAGAACAGGATGAGGAAAGTAGAGATAAAAAACCAAGCGCTGAAAGTTCGGATGTCAATGACTTAGGGAAAAAGGGGAAGAAAAAATACAATGAGGGGGAATATCAGGAGGCTCTATCATATTTCAGAGAGGTACTAGAGATAAATCCTGAAGATCATGCAGCCTTGAATAACAAAGCTCTCTGTCATTTAAAAGAAGGAAATCACGAAAAGGCCCTTGAATCTATAAATAAAGCGATATCTATACTCCCAGATTTTGAAGACGCTTACTTGAATAAAGCATTCATCCTGGAGAAAAAAGGAGAACTAGAAAAGGCGAAAGATACTATAGGTAAATTGATCGATTTAAAACCTGATAATGGTCAATATCATTATATTAAAGCCGCTTACTTGAGGAAATTAGGAGAATTAAAAGATGCCTGGTCATCCGTACAAAGGGCTTTGGAAATTAACTCTGAGCACGCTAAGGCAAAAGAGCTTCGTTCCACCCTTCGAAAGGAAGTAAAAGAAAAAACTGGAGAGGAACCGGGAGAACCGGAAGAACCGGAAGAACTTGCTGTTGAAAAAGAAGAGAAAGGCGATTTTAAAGAAGAACTTGAAGAGAAAAAATCCAAAATAGATGATTTGCAAGAAAAAGTGGAAGAATTGAAATCGGAAGTTTCAGATCTTGAGAATGAGAATAAAAAGATAGACAACAAGTTTGAGATGGAGAAGAATAGACTTAGAAACACTATAAAGCTTAAACAAGAGAGAATAGATAGTCTGCAAGAAGAAAGGGACGAATTAAGAGAAGCTTTAGAGGAGGCTAAAGGTGACGAAGCCGAGGAGATCGAGAAGGGCGAGGAAGAAGATAAAGAATCCATTGAAGAAGATATGAAAAGTAAAGAAGAGGCTGTACAGGAGTTACAAACTTTAAAACATGTAGGTCCTGAGCTTGCTGATAGGATATATGAAGGGGGGTACAAAAGTATAGATGATCTGAAGAAAGCATCTCAAGAGGAACTGAGTGAAATTAGAGGGATGGGTTCAGCCCTGTCTCAGAAGGTTTTTGAAATTCTCCAAGAAGAATAGATTTTCAGAGCTATAAGTGATTCAAAAATTCAAGTTCAAGATCCAAGAGCTTTTTCGATTTCCTCTAAAACTTTTTCCTCATCGAAGGGCTTTATGATATAGCCCTCAGCACCTTTTTTCATTGCTTCAGTAATTTTTTCATGTTGTCCTACCGAAGTGACCATGATAACTTTTTGATCCTCATCTCTTTCTTTGAGTTTAGAGAGAGCTTCCAATCCGTCCATCTCTGGCATTATCACGTCCAAGGTTATCAGGTCGGGATTATCTTCTTTTACCTTTTCTAGGCATTCCTTTCCATTTTCTGCTTCACCGACCACGTCATAATGTTCAGAGAGCAAATCCCTTAACATCTTTCGCATGAAATTGGTATCATCAACTATCAGGACACTTTTTGGCATAGCACCGTCCCATTTCTTTAGGCATATTTATTATTTCTGTTTCTCTACTTAAGGCGTTGAACTCTCATTTCCCCCGGGCCACCATGCATGGGAAACAAATATATAAATGTAGTTGATTAAGAAACACAATATTATGGAGAATAAGGATTATGGAGAATAAGGAAACAGAAGAAACAAAGATAGAACTAACCGAAGATAACATCTTTCTGTTACGGGAGATTCTTGAAACAGCAGCCCGCAAATCTGCTGAATCTATCTCAAAGATGTTGGGAACCACTGTCGAAACAGAGATACTGAATATCTACACCCATCCACTTGATCTGGTTGAAAAGGAAATAGAAAAAGAAAATCTAGGGATTATCCTTTATTCTGAGCTTAAAGACGGAGAAGGTGGCATATCTCTTTTCGTTATGGATGAAGAAAGTGCTATGAAACTTTCCGGAAAACTTCTCGGGAAAGGAGACGAAAAATCTCAGGAGTTGGGCGAGGACGAAAGAAGTGCTCTCCGGGAAGTTGGGAATATTCTCTTGGGAAACTTTCTAGCAGAAGTTGGAGATTATTTTGACCTCCCTATTTTACATACACCGCCTGAATTAAAACATGATATGATAGGTATATATCTAGAGAGCCTCTTGAGCTATTCTGAAGGGCTTGAGAATAATGCCATCATATCTGAAGTCAAACTGGTCGCGGAAGGTGTAGGGGTCAAGGGTAGGTACATATTGATCCCTAGTGATACTCTCACGGAGGATTTTATGGATAACCTTTTTTAGATAAAAAGTGCTGATATGAAGATGGAAGATGAACAAATGATCACGTTAAAAACTCTGAGGAATTGCATATGACTGGTGAGAAAGAAATCAAGATCGGAGAGATGGAAATAACCGATGAGAAAGAGATACTGGTAGCTAGAGCATTAGGTTCTTGTGTAGCAGTTGCCATATATGACCGTCAAAATGAAGTAGGCGGGATGGCTCATGTCCTTCTAGGTAAAGGGAACAAACACAGAGAAAATAAACCAGCCTTCTACGCTGATAAAGCTATAGAGAATCTGGTTAAAGAGGTCCGTAGGCTGGGAGGAAGAAGAGAAAATTTGGAGGCAAAGATTGTAGGCGGTGCTAGTATGTTCTCCTCACAATCTAAGAGGAAAGTTGGAGAGAAAAATGTCGAAGCCGTTATAAAGGAATTGGATGATCGGAACATTCCTGTGAAGGGAAAAGATATAGGCGGAACCCATGCGAGAAATGTAAGATTCAAGGTAGGTTCGATGTCCATTATGGTCGAGTACAAAATTTGACTTTTATTTATTTTAGTTTTTATTTTGATATCCGTTTTTGTAATTTAAATAAAACTCTGAAAAAAGAAGAAAAATATTAAATATTATTGGTCTCGTTATTTTAGTGTTGGTGCATAATAATGGAATGGAACTTACTTAGTTTAGGTGTTACTACCCTAGCTGTTTTAATATTTATAGGCGTATGGTACTTAGTATACCGAAAAAGCCTCATTTTTAAAACTGTAGCTATTGGATTTATACTAGCAGGATCATATTATTATATAGGAGGTATCGCATTCCAAATCCCCCGATTTTACAGAACGACAATTGTGCTATCTGGCAATATTTTAGTTGCCTTCGGGGTTACTTTTTACGTAAAAAAATTTATCGTCGGCCCTATTGCCGAATTGAAAGAAAATTCAAAGAGAGTAGCTGAAGGTGATTTCACTGAAAAGATCGACGTTGACTCAGGAGACGATGAGGTAGGTGAATTAGTTGAGTCTTTCAGGGGAATGAAAAGTAATTTTGCTGGAAGTATGGGAAGGATTCAGAATACCCTTAACTATCTTTCAAAAGGTAAATTGGATAAAAGAATATCCACTGATGACCTTCAGGGAGATTACAAACAGATGGCTCTAACTATCAATGAGAGCATAGACGGGATAGAAAGCTCCTTAAAAGAAATCAAAACCATCATGGAAAAGTTGGAAAGAGGAAATCTCGAATCCAGGGTAAACATAGATGAACTTGAAGGAGAATATGAAGATATGGGTAAATCAGTTAATGAGAGCATGAGGACAATACAGGATTCCTTTGATAGTATAAATTCTGTAATGAAAGAAGTTGGTGAGGGAAAACTCGATAGAGATATCGATGTTGACACCCTTGAAGGAGATTACAAAGATATAGGCCGATTAGTCAATCAAAACATAGAAAAAGTCAGCGAGTCCATGGATGGTATAAAAAATGTCATGAACTCTCTAGCCTCTGGTGAACTAGATGTTAAAATAGATGACAGTGAAATGAAAGGGGATTACAAAGAGATGGCTGAATCAGTTAATCGAAGTATCAAAGCTATTGAAGATTCGATAGATCAAATAAATCAGGTGATGAACAATCTAGCTGATGGATACCTAAATGTTAATGTAGATACCGATAAATTGGCAGGAGATTACAAAGATATGGGGGACTCCGTAAATAGAACCTTAGAAGCTATCGAAAGTTCTATCAAGCAGATAAAAGAGGTTATGGAAGCGCTTGCTGACGGAAAACTCAACAAAGAAATAGATATAAAAAATCTGAGAGGAGAGTATCTCGTTATCGGGAAAGCAGTGAACCAGAGCATGGAAAATACCAGGGAAAATATCAGAGAGTTAAAAGATGCGGTAATAGAACTCAGCGACGCCTCGGAAACGGTAGCTGCATCATCTGAAGAGTTAAGCAGTACTTCGGAAAGTGTTAGTGAGTCAGTCCAAAATATATCTCAGGGAACGTCAGAACAATCTCAGAGGGCCGAGGAACTGTCTCGTAATGTGGAAGATGCCGCGGCGAATATGGAAGAGACCTCAGCATCGTCAGAGGACATCGCCGCATCTGCCGAAGAGGTCGCTGCTCAGACCGATGAAGGAGAAAAATACGCTAAAGAGGCATCTAATGAGGTCAAGGATCTCAAGGAGACCCTTGATATAACTGCTGAAAAGGTTTCTAAATTAGATGAACAATCAGATCAGATCGGGGCGGTCATAAAGACTATTTCTAATATAGCGGAACAGACCAATTTGTTAGCTTTGAACGCCTCTATTGAGGCAGCAAGGGCAGGTAAGCACGGTGAAGGTTTTGCTGTCGTAGCTAACTCGGTGAGAGAACTTGCCGAAGAAACTCAGAACGAGACCAAGAATATCAAGGATATCATCGAGAAAACACAGCAAAATGCTTCTGACGTGGTAGAGAGTGTGAAAGACGTTAGAGATAAAGCGGGAAATGTAGATGAAGTTACGCAAGAAAATTTAGATGCCCTCCATCAGATCAGAGAGGCAACAGATTCCGTATCGAGCTCTATTCAGCAGATATCAAGTTCCGTTGATG
>JAGXLF010000076.1 GCA_018334835.1 Thermoplasmatota archaeon
AGGAGGAGAAATCCTGGCTTCCTTCGTCCCCGCCACTCAATACTTTCAATACCACCACTATGATTATCACTATTATAATTATCGGAAGTATGATAGCTACAGCGATGCACATCATACCCCTAGCGAATAGATCACCTAAAATCTGGTCAGAATCCACATCCTCATCTACTGGTTCATCAGCTTCAGGTCCTGCAGTATCCGTATAGTACTCAGTTCCTTCTTCATCAGAATCTACCCAGTCATGGGTTATGACCTCAGCTATTTCTAAAGAATTTGGATTACCAACATCATCCAAGGAAAAACTTGTTTCAAAAGTGCTTTCTCCTATACCAGAGTACTCGAGAGTCTTCCCTCCAGCTGAATCTTCGGTTGAATACTGCAGGTAACATTCACCGTGACTCTGATAACCGTAAGAAATGTGGTAAGAGTTATCAGATTCGTCTTTTAAAACGATTTGATAATGTATTGCAGTATCATTTTGGATAGTTCCTTTCACTTTTAGCGAGACGGAGATGTTTCCATCACTTTCACCGATACTAGCCTCGATTATGTCTATATTCGGTCTTTCTTTATTTGTCCTCCATCCCACACTAGTTTCAGTAACGTAATAGTAAAATATATCATCTCCTGAATCTGAGACATTGTCTGAGTACTGAGCACTGGCCAAACCAGGAATAGCGAGCAATAGTACAAGTGCAATTAACCCTACTACGTACTTTTTTGCTTTCATATATGAATCACCTTCAAACAATCGCAACAATAATGATAGATCAATATATAAAAGTTCTGCAAATATCTCTAATTTTATAATCAACTGAGAAAAATAGATTTCCTAGGTAAATGAATTTTAAGCTAAGAAGTGATACCATAACTATCATATCGACTACGATAAAGATTTTAGTAACCCCTCTTAGATGTCCATCTGATGAAACTTTCAAAATTTGATTACGAACTCCCTCAAGAGAAGATCGCCCAGAGACCCATGAGACCAAGAGACGAATCGAAGCTTTTCTATTTGGGAAGAAACGAGAAAAAACATCTTCATTTTCAAGATATAACCGATCTGCTTCAGGATGGAGATGTCCTGGTAAAGAATAAATCTAAAGTCATACCTGCTAGAGTTAGAGGAGAAAAAGACACCGGTGGTAAGATAGAGGTGTTATTCAACAGACCTGTGGAAAAAGGATGGGAATGTTTGATTAAGGGCAGCAATATAAAAGAGGGAAGACAAATAGTACTGGGCAAAAACAAATTTGAAGTGGTTGAGAGCTGGAGAGAAGGACGTTTCGTGATAGATTGTAAAGAAAAACAGGTTTACGAACTGATGACACAAGAAGGTGAGATGCCGACCCCACCTTACATAAAAAAAGACCTGAATTCCTCAGACGAATACCAGACAGTGTACGCAAAAGAGGAAGGATCCGTAGCCGCACCGACAGCAGGTCTTCACTTCACTGAAGAACTTCTTGACGAAATAAAAGATAAAGGCGTTGAAGTTCACGACATCATACTTCACGTTGGACCGGGCACGTTCTTACCGGTCAAAGAGGATCAGATAGAAGATCATACCATGGACGAAGAATATTACGAAGTGGGAGAAAATGCTGCAAAAGCGATAACTAAAGCTAATGAAGAAGATAGAAGAGTTATATTCGTAGGAACGACTACAGTCAGAGCGGTTGAGACCGTATCGGAGAACGGAGTAGTCAAACCAGGTAAGGGATGGACCCAACTTTACATCTATCCCGGCTACGAATTTCAATCCGGTATGGATTTACTTTTGACAAACTTCCACCTTCCAAAATCGACTTTGATAATGTTGGTAAGTGCTTTTGCCGGTCGACAACGTATTTTAGATGCTTATAAAGAAGCTGTGGAGAAAGACTACCGATTTTACAGCTTTGGAGATTCCATGTTGATAGAGGGGCTATGATGTTCGATTTTGAAATCTTAAATACAGATGGAAAAGCGAGACACGCGTTGATGACCGTCAATAATAAACAAGTCAAGACTCCTTTGTTTATGCCGGTCGCGACAAAAGGCACTGTAAAAACTTTGATCTCCGAAGATCTTGAAGAACTCGGAGTCCAAGCTTTGATCTCTAATATGTATCATCTTTTACTCAAACCCGGTATCGAAAAGATAGAGGATGCCGGCGGATTGCATCAGTTCATGAACTGGGACGGACTTATATTTACGGACAGCGGCGGATTTCAGATGATCCGCAGTGATTTTGATAATGAAGTTACGTCTAAAGGAGTGACATTTAATTCTGACCAAGATGGCAAAACCTATGAGATTACTCCGGAGAAATGTATCCAACTACAGAAACGAATCGGATCCGACATTGCGATGTGTTTGGATTACTGTCCTCCTTACCCGGCGGATAAGGGTGAGTTGGAAAAATCGGTGATGAGAACCAAAGAATGGGCCAAGCGTTGTAAAAAACAAGGAGACAACATCTTCGGCATTTCTCAGGGCGGGACCATTCCTGAATTGAGGGAAAAAAGTTGTAAAGACATAGTAGATTTGGACTTTGAAGGTAACGCAATAGGAGGCCTATCCATAGGAGAACCTACCGAACTCATGTACGAGAATACGAAGATATCTACTAGTGTCTTCCCAAAAAGGAAACCGAGGTATTTCATGGGTCTCGGTTCTCCAATAGATATCTTGGAATGTGTCAAGATGGGAGTCGATATCTTCGACAGTGCATATCCGACAAGAAATGCTCGACATCGAACTATTTTCACCAAAAATGGAAACATCAGGATAGATAAGAGGAAATTTGGAGAGCAACACATTCCATTGGATCCAAATTGTGACTGTCCAACCTGTAGAAACTATACTAGAGCTTACATACATCATCTCTGCAAAGCCGACGAACTGAGCTGGATGAGACTTGCATCTCTACACAACGTGAAGTTCATGATGGACTTGATGGAGGATTGCAGAAAGGCGATCAGTGAAAATAGATACGACTCGTTTAAAGAGGACTTTATCGACAGCTATACTGTTTGTTAGCGAAGGAAAAACCTTAAAGCTTTGTTTATTTTCCGTCTTTCCCATGGCAGTTGAATGGATAGGTTTTCTGTTAGCTATGGCCGTCATCGTCATCGGCGCTAATTACAACCTAACGCTCTCACTTTTAGGTGGGAGTATCATCCTTGGCACGTTTACACTCGCTCCGATAGAGATAGTGAACCAGTTCTATGTGACTATCACTACTCCTAACACCATCTTTTTGATATTCGCCTTGGGCATGATCCCGATGATCGGAGGTATTTTAAAGGTTAGCGGTCGTCTTGAAGACATAATCAACAATCTCCGTATCGGCAAACGTCCATTTTTAGGTTCGACTCCCGCTTTCATAGGTCTTTTACCCATACCAGGAGGAGCTTTATTTTCCGCCCCACTTATCGATAAAGCGGGAGAAGGCCTGCCAGGTCACATAAAAGCGGGAATAAACGTTTGGTTCAGACACATCATCTATTTTATTTATCCCATCTCTTACGCGCTGATCGTGGCTTCAGAGGCTACAGAATTACCTATCTTCAATATCGTGCTTTTCCAGGTGCCTTTCTTTCTTTTCACTATAATTTTAGGATATGTGTTTTTATTGAGAAAGGCCGACGGAAAGATGGAATACGATTCCGAGATTGATATCCATGCTCTAATACCTCCTATGGCGGTGCTATTGATCGCACCAGTGGTCTGGGCTGGACTGGACTACGGAATCGGAATCCGACCCCGGCTAGAGAACCTTTTTGTACTTATAGCGGTTGCCTTGAGTTTTTTATTGGCAATATATCTGATAAAAGATTCCCGGAAAACCATCATGAAAAAGGCTGCAGAAGAGATGGAACCCTGGAATTTTATGGTGTTGATACTAGCTCTTTACTTTTTCTTCAACGTATTCCAATCATCGGGAGTTGGAGAGATGATAGCTGATCTAGCTGTTCCCGGGACTGCCCTCTTAGTGGGATTCGGATTTCTTCTTGGTTTCGGTACAGGCAGAATCATGTTACCTTCCATGATAATAGCCCCTGTCTATCTCTCTACTGTAGGCTCATTCTCACTCTTCGCATTCCAGGCGATGTACACTGCTATATTTGCTGGCTACATCATAACTCCTGTGCATCCCTGCATCAGCATTTCATTAGAATATTATGAAGGCAATATGGCCAAATTTTTGAAACTGATGTTACCGATGCTGGCGATCTCTGTAGGGACCGCGGCGGTACTCTATGTCCTTTTCGGATGAAGTTCGGGTAGTTATCTTACCCCTTTATCCATTTTGCTTTTTTCATGCCTTCTTTCGCCTTTCTAAAGAAGTAATAATAAAGTATCGAACCCGTTACATAGCATATCATGGTTATGTAGAATGGGAAGATGAAAGCTTTTCTCTCGATCGCATACCCTCCTCCCAATACACCTCCCCCTCTAGATAATCTCCTAGCGAAGTAATTCCATCCACTGACAGTACCTCTTTCCGACTCGTGGGTTACCTCCATCATGAAGTTATTGAATGCGGGATGGTTCATATTCATCAGAGATGTTCTCATCACGTAGGCTGCTCCAATACCTATAGGACTTCTCAATACAGTCATGAGAGCTAGGAAAGGAACAGAGAGGAGTTGAGTCACGATGACCGATCTTACCTTCCCTATCCTGCTCACGAGGATCGGGAGCAGGAAGACGGAGACACCCATGCTAGAACGGCCCACTGCCATGAGAACCCCTATCTGAAATCTGCTCATACCGATGAACTGGTCGAAAAAAACATTGAAATACTGCACTATCAGTCCTGCTCCGAATCCGATCAATACGGAATTCACCAATAATTTCTTCACGAGTCCAGGATTTTTCAATTTTATCCAATTTTTTAGCGATTTAAGATGTTCCTTGCCGGTGTAACTCCTTTCTTCCCTGATCTTAAGAAGAGGAAAGATGGAAATAGCGATGAAGAGTACTGTCAAGAGCATCGCCAATCTGTTCTGCATCGCTGGGAATCTGACACCTCCGTAATACAGGAAAAGGGCAGGTAAAATCCCGGCTAAAGCTCTCCCTCCCACTCCAGCGAACATTCTGAACGAAGCGGCGGTGGAAAATAGATGCATTCTTTCTTCCTCTTCGCTCTGCTCCATCATAAAAGGATATCTTGAAATCCTCCTCATCGCATTCGCTGAACCTCTTATCATGTTCACTGCCAAAAGTATGATCTTAACCTCTACAGTCACCAGAACCAGCATTGAGAGCGTGATAGCTACGGTAGATATCAACATGCTGTTTTTGCGTCCTATCGCGTCACAGACTTTTCCTGCTGGGATCGAACTTATACCAGCGGCTGCAAAATTGACAGCTAAAAGATTACCGAGGAATGATCCAGAAAATCCAAGCTCCAATATATAAAGATTGAAAAGCACCCTGTATACTCCATATCCGAAAGAATAGAGGATGGTCGAACTGAGAAGCATCCTAGCGTTAGTATTGAATAGGGTCAATTTGTTCAGGTATGATTTTACCCTTTCTATCATCTTCGGATATTTGTAAGAGAGATAGTTTAAAAATATTATTGAAATTTGTCAAATCTATATTTGTAATACCGAAATACCTAAAAGTTAAAGTTCTATCTAACATTGATGAGTAGAGTAAAAGTAGTCGAGATCGAAAAAGTAGAAGAGAAAACTCCGACCGTGAAAAGTTTATTTTTCGATTGGGGTAAGGATTTTAAACCAGGTCAATTCGTGATGATCTGGATTCCAGGTGTTGATGAAATACCTATGGCTATCGCGAGGAAAAAATTGGATTTCATAACGGTAAAGAAGAGAGGTGAGGCGACAGAAACACTCCACGAGATGGAGCTAGATGATAAGATAGGCGTGAGAGGCCCTCTTGGTAATTCTTATTCTCTAGAAGAGGACCCGATATTGATAGTTACCGGCGGATGTGGTGGCGCCTCATTGATAGAAGGGGTTTACGAAGCCGAAAGATTGGGTAAGAACGTGATAAGCTGTCTAGGTGCCGAGACTGAAGAAGAGCTATTGTTCAGGGATGAGTTTTCCCACCTAACTGATATGAAAATAGCTACCGATGACGGTAGTGCAGGTAGAGAAGGGTTTGTGACGGAGCTTGCAGCTGAAGTGATAGATAGAGAAGATATAGGATCTGTCCTAACATGTGGACCGGAATCTATGATGGAAAAAGTTGTAGAGATGTGTTTTGAGAAAAACATACCTGTCCAGGCATCGTTAGAACGCTATATGAAATGCGGAATAGGTATATGCGATTCATGCGCGATTGATGGGAAGCAAGTGTGTATCGATGGTCCTGTTTTCCGTGGAGAAGAATTGGTTGATATAGAAGAGTTCGGAAAATTCGAGAGGAAAAAAGACGGTAGGTTGGAAGAGATATAGATACTAAATTTTATTAACGGGTTGACCTTCATTCCCTCACGTCAAGATGCGGGGGTACCCGAGTTAGGCCAAAGGGGCAAGGCTTAGGACCTTGTGGCGTAGGCCTCCGAGGGTTCAAATCCCTTCCCCCGCACTTTTTCTCACATTGATGGGTACCAAAACGAAAAACATTAATATGGACTTCACCTAAGCAAATATCAGCTTAGAGAAAGAAACTTACTGCCACTGTGGCTTAGGGGCAAAGCGATTCCTTGGTATGCAACAGGGTTTTCCCCTGTCTGTGCCTGAAGAGGAATAGATCGCGGGTTCAATTCCCGCCAGTGGCTCTGGTGTAACTACTGGAATTTCGAAGATAGGGACAAGTTCCTAGTAATCTATACGTAAAATCGTTTCTTCGCACTCTTTTCCCGTAAATCTATGGTTCGATGGATGCTGTTATCATCATTATTACTAGTCATTTTGTGGTATAAAAAAACAAAAAGTTAGAAGAGTTTTTGGGAGGGAATAATCTATGATTGGTTTAAGGTTTAAGGGATTACTAGTTCCTAAAAACCTCTTAACTTGATCCACTTCTCTCAGCTTCCTCCGTTTCCTCGGAAATTTCTTCCTCTTCTGGTTCTTGTTCCTCAGTTTCCTCGAATGTATCCTCTTCAATCTTTTCTTCTTTCTGCAAAGCAGGAAGACCGCCTTTACCTCTCATAACCATG
>JAGXLF010000077.1 GCA_018334835.1 Thermoplasmatota archaeon
TGACAAGTATCTTTAATTCTTTCCTATCTTTATTTCTATCTTTCCAATAACCGACCGGCGACGGTCTATCGACCTCCTTTTTATTTTCCTTCCATTTTTCAAGCAGCGAAAAGAAAGACTTCCATGCTGAATCATTCTTGCGTATGATCTGCTGGGCAGTTGCACTACCTATCCACCCTTTGAATTCATCATAAAGCTCATCAGAAGACCAGTCAAAGTTTCTATCATCGAAGAAAGATTGTCTTCTTTTATAGGTCAGCTTATTCCAGAGTGTAGAACATCCCAAAGCTAAATCTTTTGCTTCTTGAGGATTATCCCACCTGATATTGAACCTGTTCGTCCGTTTCATCAATACCATATTGACATCTATTTCTGGCTATTTATAGGCATGGTAGGGGGGTCAGTGAAAGTGGCATTCATCCTCCGCCTGAATTACGAGGAATTGAAAAATTCCTCTCATGACGAGGAAGCTACGCTTCCTCAGAAAGTCGGAGGCATTCTGCCTGGTTTCATGGTGTAAGATCATATCTCGGCCACTTTGACGTAGAGGATATCTTCTTCTATTTCAGATGGACTACCGAATTCGCACCCTAATCTCAATCGATGCTCCCCTTCTCTAAGTCGTAAAGGAGTTCCTTCTGATATTAGCGGAAAATTATCCTGAACAAAGTGTCTTCCTCCCCCTCCCCCTCCTCCTTCGATTCTCCATTGAAGTTGATCTCTGTGACATCCTCCTCTCCCTGAAGGAAGAGGTCTTATCCCTGAGTTGAGATAAAGACAGAGATCAAAAGTTATATCTCTTCATGTAGATTGCTACTGCTATAACTATTGACAAAAAGAGGGGGGTGATAGTCAATCCAGGCAAATCATTCTTTCCTGTCTCCTCTTCATAGTTATCTTCATCCATAAAATAAAATGCCTGTGAACCTAATGCATTTTCTCCTTCTATATTATTACCTTGAGCCACTGCTTCTGTATTGGTCTCGTGTACCTCGAATCTAGCATACTCAGCATCAGCACTAGCGATATCCCCTTCTGTTAATTCCGGTCCCTCAGCGATCACATCTCCGTCATAGATCCAAGCAAATTTTTCATATTTACCTGTCACATTGACTTCTATCAGTGCATCCTCGGTTTCAGTTTTGATCTCATCGACCTCAACACCTATCCTCTCATTTGTTTCATAGGTAGCCAGGTTAGCGACCCAGAACATCCTTCCTTTTTCAATCGATTTTCTTATCTGTCCTGGTTCACTGTGGTTCTCTGCCAACACGAGTTGGAACGCACCGTTGACTTCTTCACTTCCGCTTTCATGTACATCAGTATTTGCCCATCCGTAAATCTGTCTTCCATCGGGTGCATACTCGCTCAATAAGTCATCCCACAGATCTCTTACCTCTCCATATCTTAACGTTTCTCCATCATCCGATGAAAATATCTCATAACCGAGGGCCGAATCATACTCATCAAAGAAATCAATATAAAACTCACTCGATCGATCATAAATAGAGGGATGAAAATATTGAGAGATTCCATCATTTTCATCGATATACTGTAGGGTCTTATCTTCAGCCGGAAATATTTTGCGATGGGGAATAGTCTGTTGATGGGGGAGAGGTAAGCGGTTACGTAGAGAATAGATAACCCTGGAAAGAATAGTGCTGTCCCATCCAGCATCATTGTAATATGAACCAATATGGGCAGAACCACTTATTTCATTCCCTTTTATTGCAAGCATCCCATTCTCCCCAAGTTCAGAATAGAAAGCAGATTGTTCCATATCGTTATACTCTTCAACCCAGTCTTCTTCTAGAGTTGTGTTAAAATCACTCCATGGCCATGTCGGATTTGGTATTTGACGTGTGTCATGATCAGTTATTGACAAAACATCGAATCCACATTCCTTATGTTCATCGATTCTCTCTTCTACTGTCGATAATCCATCGCTCTCCGTCGTATGCACATGAAAAGCACTCTTATAGGAGTTTATAGTATCCCAGTCAATATCTGAATATGGATTATCCACGATGTTGATCGTGCCATTAAAATCATCTACAGAGTCCCTATTTTCACCAACACTTTTCCTCCCATTTATCGCCTCACCTCCTGCTCTTACCAATATCCCACTTAGTAAGAGGAAAACACAGATAGTCACGACGAGGATTTTTCTATTCATCTTGCTCCCTAAGCTTAATACATGATACTCGATAATATAATATAAAAATATTAGGAATCTAGGGCTCTTTCACTCTCACTTCAAAACTCTTCGTTTTCCTTTTTCTTCTCGTACTGCGCTATGGTGATGCCGATCAATATCACGGCTCCAAAGATAAAGGTCTGTATAGTTATGGTCTCGTCAGCGAAGATGTAAGAGAAGATGATGCCAAAAAACGGGATGAGATAGACGAACAGTATCTGCTTGGAGAGTTCCTTCGTCCTCAATACGTAGTACCAAAGGATGAGCACTATCCCATTAGCGAAGAGACCGAGATAGATAGCTAGGATCCAAGAACTAGTAGAGATTTCCACTATCTGTGTAGTATCCTCTAAAATAAAGGTCGTCGGTAGAAAGAGTATCACGGAAATGAAGAGAGAAACAGAAAGTATACTCAAAGGGTTGTAACTATCGAGCGCTTTTTTGACAAGCAAGCCCGAAAAGGCATAAAAAACTGCACTCCCCAGGAGCATAAGATTTCCTATCAGTGTCGCTCCTCGTAAAACCACCCCGCCTCTCGTAACCAGCATGACGGTCCCGGACAGTGCGATCGCTGTGCCAACTGCTTTCTTCACACCTATATACTCACCCAAAAATAGAGCTGAAAGAAAAATCGTGAAGATCGGAGCAGTAGCTTGAAGAAGAGAACTCATGGAAGCCGCGGTTTCGGGGTCCATCAAGGTCATACCAACGTTCTGAGATACGAGAGGAAGATAGAACTGCGTTAAAGCTATCCCGACCAAAATCAATAAGTCGTTCTTTGCCGGCCGTAAAGTGTTCTTCAAACCAAATCTCCATAATGTAAAAAGAGCTATAGGTATAAAACCGAATATAGCTCTGAAAAGGCCAAGGGTGATCGGCTGTATGTCCCCCAAAGCTATCTTTATCGCAGGGAAAGTAGACCCCCACATGGTCACAGCCACGATTAAAACTAGGAAATTTTTTGCCTCAACTTTGGTTTTTTGACCCATCAGCCCGTGATTTGAAAAAGCTTATAACTAATTTTTCTTTGGTTCCTAAATTCTAAATAATTGTAGATGTGTATGAAATAAACAGCAGATTTAGATAATATGATTGTTTCCGATTCTCAGATTGAAGATCTGATAGAAAAAGGTGAACTTACGATAAAGAATTACAGCGAAGAGAACCTCACTCCAAATGGATATGATCTCACCATAGAGGAGGTCGTGGTCGAAGAAAGAAAGCCTCAAAGTGAAGGAAATGCAGTGATACCCGAGGGGACTTGGTTCGCGGTCTCCACCAAAGAGTATGTCGAGTTTCCTTCTAACATCGCCGGAGAGATCTGGATAAGAACCACATGGGCGAGACAGGGAGTGATATCTTCCTTCGGTATGATCGACGCCGGATTTGAGGGGAATTTGACTCTCAGCGCTTTCAACTCTTATCAGGAAATCGAGATACCGATAGGAGAAACCTTCGCCCAGCTCGTGTTTCATCTTTTGAGCGAGGAAAGTGAAAAGAAATACTCCGATAGATCTGGTAATTATCAGGGTCAAGAAGGCGTAACTTTAGATTGAGTGATAATATGGCAGTATATATTGATGGAGAAAATCTGTCGATAGAGGATGTTTACGAAGTCTCTCGCAACCATGAAAAGGTTGAACTCGCCGGGGTCTGCGAGGAGAAGGTGGAGAGATCTAGAAAGGTAGTTGAAAAAAAACTTGAGGAAGATGAAGACGTCTATGGAATAAATACTGGTTTTGGTGACTTGGCTAATGTGAAGATAGAAAGAGAAAAAACCGAAGAACTTCAGAAGAATCTGATAAGAAGCCACGCCAGCGGTGTTGGAGAATCACTCGATGAAGACGTCGTTAGAGCGACCATCCTGCTCAGAGCGAACACTCTAGCTAAGGGATACAGCGGGGTCAGGTTGAAAGTGATCGAACATCTCATCGAAATGTTGAACAGGGGTGTACATCCAGTCATACCCTGCCAGGGGAGCGTTGGCGCCTCGGGAGACCTTGCTCCTTTAGCTCATATGAGTCTAGTATTGATGGGTGAAGGAGAAGCGTTCTACGAAGGAGAGAGATTGTCTGGAGGAGAAGCATTGGACCGGGCAGGTCTAGATCCTGTTGAATTGAAGGCAAAAGAAGGGCTAGCTCTCGTCAATGGAACACAGGTCATGACTGCTATAGGAGCGATAGCTCTTCACGACGGCAAGAGGCTGCTGAAGGCTGCCCAGATAGCTAGTGCTATGAGTTTGGAGGCTCTGAAGGGCACGGATGCAGTATTCGATAGCAGGATACACGAGATAAGACCTCATCCCGGACAGATCGAATGCGCTAAAAATCTTAGAAAGATAACTTCCGACAGTGAGATAATAGAATCTCACAAGGACTGTGAGAAGGTGCAGGACCCCTACACTTTGAGATGCATGCCTCAGGTCTACGGCGCCACGAAAGATGCGCTTGGTTACGTGGAGAAGATATTGGAGATCGAGATGAATTCAGCCAACGATAATCCGCTGGTCTTTCCGGACGGAGACGTGATATCGGGAGGCAACTTTCACGGCCAGCCTATAGCTCTAGCTCTTGACTTCTTCGCTTCTGCCGTAGCTGAAATAGGGGATATCTCCGAGAGGACTACGGACAAATTGATGTATGAGGAGGAGAGTGGACTTCCAAAATTTCTTACGGAAGAAGAAGGATTGAATTCGGGTTTCATGATAGCACAGTATACCGCAGCCTCTCTCGTCTCGGAAAACAAAGTGTTGTCTCATCCCGCCAGCGTTGATTCTATTCCAACTTCTGCAGGCCAGGAAGATCATGTCAGCATGGGGAGTATATCCGCAAGACAGGCGAAGGAAGTTTTTGAGAACGTGGAAAACGTGGTAGCTATCGAACTTATGTCCGCAGCTCAGGGGCTAGAGTATCATGATAGAACTCCAGGAAAAGGGGTTAAAGAAGCTTATGAAAACGTGAGAGAGTACGTAGAACCTTTGGAAAAAGATCGCTCTTTAAATCGAGATATAAAGGAAATTAAAGAACTTATAAAGAGCGGAGAGATCATCGAGCGGGTGGAAAAGGTCGTTGGAGAACTGGATTGAGAATACATCGGAGCGAGTTAGTTTCGGTCGAAACTAATAAATATAAAAATAGCTTAACCATGGTGTTACATGATGAACGAGGATTGCGTGATAAGAACTGAAAATCTAGTAAAAAAGTTCGGAGATGATGTTACAGCTGTAGATAACGTTTCATTCGAGATAGAACGAGGGGAAGTTGTTGGTTATTTAGGTCCCAACGGCGCAGGGAAGACAACGACTATCAAGATATTGACTAATCTGATAGAACCTACATCGGGGACCGCATGCATAAACGGTATAGATATTAATAGATATCCGAAGAAAGCACTCAAAAATGTAGGTTCTCTTATCGGTGTTCCTGGAGTCTATGGCTATATGACTCCAGACGAAGTTTTGACTTATTTCGGTAAGGTATATCGGATGTCGAAGGAGAAAAGAGAGGAACGAATAGAAGAGGTATTGGACCTTGTTAATCTATCAGATTGGAGGTATTCGAAGATAGAGTCATTCAGTACAGGTATGGAGAGAAGGTTGGCGATAGGAAAATCTATTTTCCATGAACCTTCGATACTGATATTGGATGAGCCAGTTTTGGGTTTAGATCCCGAAGGTATCAGAGAGATGCGTGAGTTGATCAAGAGCTTTCAAGAAAAAGACGTGACTGTATTTCTCAGTTCACATTTACTCGACGAGGTGAGCAAGGTCTGCGATTCCGTCATCTTCCTGTATGATGGAAAGATGATCGAGAGAGATTCGGTGGAAAGGATAGACCAGGTGATGAAACAGTACCGGCTCATCGAAGTCGAGTTTTTGGATGATCTATCTGAGTCTGAAATTCAGAGAGTGCAAAAGATACCTGTTATCGACGAGGTGACAAAGATAAACAATAATAAAATCAGGATAATGAAAAAAGAAGGAGATCCAGCCTCGACCGCAGAGATACTCAGGAAAGTCATAGAGGAAGACTTCGATGTGATCTCTTATAGTCCAAAGAAATCCGACCTTGAGGACTTTTACGTTTCACTGGTCAGGGGAAAAGGTGGTGCAAGATGAAATCTATCAAAGAGGATATCCTTGAAGATATGCGTAATACATGCCTCACAGTATCATTCGAATTGAAAAAGCACTTCAGGATGAAGAGGATGATCATCTCTTTTGCCTTGGCGGTCGGGCTTCCATTGATATTTTATATCGTTCCAAAGATATGGGCTAGCTTTCCAGATACTGCAGAGGAATTCGCAAATTTAAATCTCAGTTTCGTGAATCTATTGATAATAATTTCGGGGTCGCTCTTTGCTGGCGATGCCGTGGTAGGAGAGTTCGAAGAGAAGACTGGTCTCTTGTTATTCTCGACGCCTCAGAGACATTCGACTATATTCATCGGAAAGTATATAGGGGCGCTTTTGCCTACTTTGACAGTAGTTTCAATATATTACTTGACAACTTCTTTGGAGATCATAGGGATATATGGGACCGGAGGAATTACTGTTGAATTTTATAAGTCCTTTCTGATAGGTCTTATATATACTACAAGTGCTGTGAGCTTGATCTTCTTTTTCAGCAGCATATTGAAAAGAAAGATAACTTCTACATTACTGGGATTCTTTTCCCTCATGATGATACTCCCTATAATGAGCAGTGTTCTGCAATTCTTGGTAGAGGTCGAGCCCTGGTACATTCTGACTTACTTTGAAGGATTGATCACGGACGTGTTTGTGGGCGCTCCTTCGCTTCAAGGAGGACCCGGAGGCGAGGGAACACAGTTTTCACCGGATTTCTA
>JAGXLF010000078.1 GCA_018334835.1 Thermoplasmatota archaeon
GGGGCAGCTTCTATCACTCAACTTTTTTCCTCGATCACTTTGATTTACATATCGCTTTACTTCCTCCTCATAACCTTTGCCTGCAACATAAATTGTCTCTATGATGTAAAGATCGATGAAAAATACAAAGAACATATGAGCAGCGCTGTCAAAAATCTAGGGAAAGAGAAGATAAAAGGCATAATAATCCTAGAAGCCATAGCCATAATCGTTTTGATCTCGGTTTTGTTTTTCCGAGGCTTTGTTATCACGGCTTTGCTTTCTCTTTCCGGTTTGGGCTTTGGATTTATATACTCGGCAGAGCCGGTCAGAGTCAAAAGAAGGGGTGTTCTCAGTCCTTTTCCAGTTCTAATAGGTCTTTACATACTGCCAGTTCTTGGAGGATGGTTTATTTTTAGAGACGTCTTGACCCTTTACATAGTGGTATTCTGTGTAGGGTACGCTCTTTTAAATGAAGGTATCACACTCGTAAATACCTGTGAAGATTATAAGGAAGATATGGAGGAGGGTATCACAACTTGGGCCCATATATTCAATATGAAAAGAACTATGAGGGTAGCATTCATCTTCACTACATTAGGAGGTCTTTTAGCAGTTATAGGAGTGATGATGAAACCTATACTGACTGGATGGACATTTTACAATATCCATTCTAGCATTCTATTCATAGGGATGGGCATAGTCAATACTATTGCCATATTGAAGATCGGAGGAGATATATATGATGCTGGAAGCAAAGATGATCTGCAGAAATCCTGTAAGAAAGCCGCAAAAAACATGCCGCAATGGTTCATCTCTTCAAGATACCCTCTTCTAATGATGGCCGTCTTATTGTTACTTGCTCTATAGTTAATGGAGGAGATCAGGATGATAAAAGACTATTTTGAAAAAGTTGGATTTTTTGCGGGGAAGAATATAACTCTTTTCGTATTATTTTATCTGTTAGCGATCAGTTTTTCAGATAGCTTATTGAAAATTTTACTGAGCACCGATTTAAATATTTCACTTTCTTATTTTTATCTGAATGCCTTGGCATTTGGGATACTGTTTTTTTTGCTGCTGTCGATATTCCATTTTTTTTCGAGAGATAACTCAATGAATGATTCCATCATTAGGCTATCTTTGATATTTTGGGTTTTTGGAGTTGCACCGGTGGTCACATGTTTACTCCAAGGAGAGATATCCTATCTTAATTTGATGAGTTGGCCTGAGATAAAAGAGTTTTTCCTGATCGGAAACGAAATTAATAACGGTCTGTTAATTATTTACCCGTTTATTTTGTTGATAGGATTGTTGATCGCTGTGAATTCCGGTAAAGAGAGAGTTCGGAGTTCAATTTTCGGTTTGTTGGGAGCAATTTTCTCCTTACTCGCCTTTTTAGCGGTTTTCTCTCAGTACAACATTACGGGTATAAAAGGAATCGATAGTCAGTCGCTCGCTTACGAAAAACATTTGGGAACCCTATTTTTCATCTTACTGATCCAACTCCTAATAGTGGTATCGATATCCATATTCGTGTGGAAAAGGAAGGAGTTGAAAAATCACATCTCAAGCATAAGAGTATTTCGATCTTTGCATTTTGTTGCTATGACCGTGATAGGGTTTATAGTGTTATCCCAGCTAAACTATCATATTATTGAGGCCACCGATCCCATAAATCTACCCTTCTTCATTCTTCCTCCGTTATGTATGGTTTTAACTTGGCAGTTCACCGCTATGGTTAACGATATATATGATAAGGAGATAGACAGGAAAGTACATCCAGAGAGACCTTTGGTTACGGGAGAGATTGATATTAAGAATTATAGAAACAGAGCTGTGGTTTTAGCCATTCTTTCCTTTCTGATAAGTCTGTATTTCGGGATATTTTTAGCTTTATTGAATTTGACTTATATGATAGCGGCTCTACTGTATTCGATTCCTCCGATACGGATGAAGGAAAGAGTTTATGGTTATATTTGTGTGGGTTATGCGAGTGTGGTAGCCTTCATATTTGGAGTTTATTCACCCGTATTTTGGTCCTTATCGATTGAACAAGGGAGATGGTTTTTGGTTGAAAACGTTCCATTTTTCAGTGAAGTGATTTCTATCTCCTTGATTATTTTCGTAGCGCTTTCAATCTCACCATACATAAACGCTTTGTCTGATTATGAAGGTGATAAGGAGTCTGGTGTCAAGAACTTGTATACAATCTATGGAAGAGAAAAAGGCAAGAAGATCGTGACTGTATTGATCATTTTTCTTTTTCTCAGTCCTATCTCGCTTTTTTTTAGTTTATTCGATTTGGCTGTTTTCTTGGTTCTTTCTTTCATTGCAGCTTATATCTATTATATTCATGAAAAGCATAGGCCCATCTTTATTTTATATTTCATCACCATATTTTATGTAGTGATTAGATATATTGGATATCTTTAAATTTTCACCGAAAAAGAAAAGATTATTAATAATATAAAATGATTTCTCCCATCAGATGCCTGAGAAAACTCTGACAAAAAAACTCCTAGATTTTCTCGAAAAAGACAGATTTACCCTTACAACTGCTTTGATTTACGTGTTCATCATAGCAGGGATAAGATCCTTTTTCGAAGCCCATGTCGGAGAATATCACGGCTATGGAAGATACCTTTTCACTCAACATGTTTTACTTTCATTTCCAGAACTTTTGATGGCAGCACTGGTGATCTATATCGTGACTAAAAGGTCTCCTAAAAAGATAATGAATGTTTTTCTTCTTGGATGGGGTCTGTTGCTGATACCTCCTTTTTTCGATTATCTAATCTATGGGGCGAGAAGTGTGGAATTGGGGCATCAGTATGAATACTTCAGTGTGCACGAAATTATTCCAGCCCTGGTTAATAGCTGGAACCCGATATATATTTTTAATTTAGGTAGCCGGGGACAGGGGGTTATGTTTCTCAGTTTAATGATAGGAACAGCTTCCTACATAGCTTTGATAACCCGATTCCATCAAAAATTGCTGTCCCTCTTCAAAGATAAGGTCTTAGCGAAGGATTTATTAAAAAGGATATTACAAATTATAGCCGGATATTTTGGTATCTACTTGGTCGTATGGTTTATTGGATCTTTTAAGTACATTATTAGGATGGGTGAAGAACATTATATTGTGTTGAATAGATTTACCATCCCATTCTATTCAAAATATTATGTGTTTTTCAAAGAATATGGCTATCCTACGGAACTGATATTCCCTGAAGACGAAGGTTTACTAGGATTACCAATGAACCTTATAACCAACCAGAACAGGCTGATCTATTCCTCCTTCTTCATAATACTTACGATTATAACTTTATTTATACTCTTATATCTTTCTGAAAGAGAAAAGTTAAGAGCTTTGTTTACGGCTCTACCTAAAAGAAACATGGTTTTGAGCTCATTGAGTGCATTCATAGGTATAACCTCTATCCATATGGTGGATCCCGACTTTTCAAAAGGATTCGCGATAGATCCTACTTACCTTCTCCATATGCCATACGTGTTTTTCTCTATATTGACCGTCATCTTGTTGGTTCTCTTTTGTTTTTTCATGTATCATTACTTTTCATGGAAGAGGGGGTCCGGAAGTAGATTGGATGAAAACTTCTCAAAGTATCATTATTTCCACCTTTCAGCATCTTGTGCTCTAAGCGCCCTTTACTTTTCGATGGTACTCGGTTATATCTCTTTTGCCTTGTCACTAGTATGGATCTCTTTTTCTATTTTTGTGTTCTCTAAAGAAAGAAATGTTTTTAGAAAAGACCTCAAATTGGTAATTTTTGGTTTACTATCTTTCCTTCATGGCTTTTACACCCCGAATGCATGGCGCAGTTACATCGTTGATCGTTACGGAGAAGTAGAAGTAAGGGCTGAAGTAGTCGCTAGAAGACCTCCCATGAATTGGGAAATATTTTTGATTTTAATATGGATCACGGTCAGTTTCTGGGTCATAGCTAGAATTTCCGGTGTTGATTGGGAGGAGATAGATATTTTTTCATCTAGGAATGAGTCTAGAAATCAATATATTATCTCAGTACTCACTTTTTTTCTATTATTGTTTCCTTTGATTTATTTCAGATCTCTTTTTGGAGTATTGATTTACATTGGTCCAGCTATTGCTACACCTATCTGGTATAAGATACTGAAAAGATTTGAAATCATCTCTATAGGATTTATACTACAACTTGTTCTGTTTTCGCTTGGGTTTTTGTATTTTTATTGAAAATAATAAGTTTTGATTTTATTATAAAGTATAATCCTCCTCCCCCATACATATAATTGTTTTGGGCAAAAAATTTATTTATCTATACTCAATTACATGCCAGTTCCTAATAATTAGGAACCAAAATTGGAGGAAAACCAAATGGAAATTAAAGCCCAATTTTTGGCTGTGGTTTTAGGGATTGTCTTAGTGATGGCTGCTTTTTCTACAGCAGCATCCGGTTTTGCTGAACCTGCTGAAACAGACCTCGTATTAGTCTCCCTTGGCGGGGAAAATGACGTAACCAGCATAGAAAGAGCTGGTGGAGAAATATTGCAAGAATATCCAAATAGAGCTTTAGTGAAGCTTCCTGAGAAAAGCCAAGCCGAGTTACATTCTGCCGGTATAGATATTGAAAGTGAACTCCCGGCTAGAACAGAATTATCCGTTAAAGGCCATCGATTCGATACGAATGAAGGTATGCCTGACTTTCCGAAAGATCTGACAATAGATGATTATGAGTCGGGTGAAGAAGGTATTTACTTGGTCCAGATGATTGGGCCTGTGCACGCTGAATGGCGAGCTAAATTAGAAGCTAGAGGGCTAGAGATAATAAATTATGTACCCAATTACGCCTATGAAGTCAGAATGACGCCCGAATGGGCCGACAGGGTTGAAAACCTAGACTTCGTAGATTGGGTCGATGTATATCAACCAGGATTCAAGGTCGCAAATGATATAGAACCAGGGTTGCTCTCAGTAACTTTCTCTGATGGAGGACAGTCTGTTGTTGGAGTAAATAGCGAGGACCAGATCGTTAAGCTTGCGAATCAGAACGATGTTTATTATATAGATCAATTCGATGAACCAGAACTTCACGATGAGATGGCTACACAGATAATCGGTGGCGGCTTATGGGTCATGGATGACGATGACAATCCTGACACAGCCTATCGTGCAAATGGTGATTACGGCTCTTACGCGAACCAATTAGGATACGAAGGATCTGGACATGTTACAGCTATTGCAGACACCGGTCTCGGCGACGGCACGACCCCTGACGCAGGACATCAGGATTTTACAGGTAGAGTGGTCGGAGGCTACAGCTATACGAGTGACGGCAGTTGGGCAGACGACAACGGTCATGGAACACATTGTGCCGGTTCAGTAGGTGGTGACACATACCACGGAACAGGAGAAAAATATTATAATGATTATTATTCGGCCCAGGGTTCTGCCCCATCTACAGAATATTTCTCCGTTCGAATCTTCGATGGAAACGGTAATTGGGTCGGTCCCGATGATTACCACGAGATAGTCGAAGTCGCTTTGAAGAATTCCGATACATACGTACATTCTAACTCCTGGGGCAGCTCAGGAGATGGTGCGTATGCAGATTCCGACGAAGACTTCGATCGAGCGGTAAGAGACGGAAACCGTGATACGGCTGAAAATGAACCCGTTGTGATAACCGTTGCTGCAGGAAATGATGGACCAGGAGCTATGCAAGGAGGAGGTTACAATTCTATCGGCAGTCCGGGTAACGCGAAGAACGTGATTACTATTGGTTCCGTGCAGAATTACAATCCGAATGAAGGTGTAGATGATCCAGAGGCGGTTTCTGGATTCAGCTCTCGTGGTTGGACAGACGACAACCGTGTAAAACCAGATGTGATGGCCCCTGGTGAGGGTATTTATTCAACCGACCCGAATGGAGGCTATCAAGCCATGTCAGGTACTTCCATGGCTAATCCAGCGGTAGCCGGTGCAGCTGGCGTTGTGGTAGATTGGTATGAACAACAGTATGGCGTAAGACCCAACCCGTCGATGGTTAAAGCTCTCCTGATAAACAATGCGTATTCCCTTGCGAATACCCAATCAGATACAGGTGAAAATAGCCCATACATACCGAATCAAGACGAAGGATGGGGTTTAGTCAACCTACCGACGATAGTCGATGCTCCTGTGAACATGATGCTGGAAGACGAGACTTCTCTATTAACTACAGGTGATGTCGACGAGTATTCGATAGAATATGACGATGCCTCTGTTCCACTAAACATTACTCTTACGTGGACAGATGATGAGGCATTAGCTGGGGATGATCCTACTTTGAAGAACGATCT
>JAGXLF010000079.1 GCA_018334835.1 Thermoplasmatota archaeon
CAGGATTCGGCCCTTTGTTGGTTCCTCCCAGCTTTTCGGGTTCATCGATAGTTATGGAAAAATCCCGGATAGTCGCCTCAGATTCGAATCCGCTTTTTTTTCTGAGCTGTGCCTTATAAGTGTTCAATTTTGATCTTTTTTCGCCCATGTTATCGTCATGACAATAACGCATTTATATAATAAATTTGTTGACCTTCAATTTTTGATAAAACTAATTAATCATAAAATTGTCTCAAAAATCAGCACGATGAAGAGAATTCCTCCAAGGCTAATATTCACATATGGTAGGAACCAATATATCTTTTTTATCTTCGCTTTTTCGTACTTAAGTATGAAAAGAGGTATCATAGGATATATCAGTATGAGCAAACTAAGAGGATGATATCCCGTCAGAAAAATCGTTATCGAAGCAAAGACAGACCAGAACCCTAGGCTTAACATAAGAGATGGTTTTTCCCCTAACACAACCGCAGTCGTTTTGATACCGGCTTTTTTATCATATTTTATATCGGGTACTGCCGAGAATATATGCATAGCGGAAATATGAAAAAATCCTGCTAAAATTATTAGCAGAGGGGGAAACTCTGATGATATCAATATGTAGGCGAAGATCCCCGGCATTATATACAGCATGTTAGAGGAGAAATCTACCACTGGTTTAGACTTGAATCTGAGCGGGTTCGCGCTGTAAAAGTAAGATAGGAAGAGAAAACTCGAGAAGACAGCTCTCTCTATCCAGTTGTTCTGAAAAAACAAAAGAATTAGGCTTATAATCGTGGTCACATAAATGATGACTTTCAGATCTCTTATCTTGGCTCGGACAAGTTTGTGTTCTTTTTCCTCTTTCTTTGGATTTTCTTTGTCAGTTGAAAGATCGAAAAGATCGTTGACGCCATAGATAAAGACGTTCGCAAGAAAGAAGAAGTAGAACAGATAGATATAGTAGTCCAGACTGTAAAAATCAGAGATTCTCTCCGCACCAAGTGTATATCCTATTACAAAAGTACCTCCAGTATAGATCCAGAATCGGAAGCGGGACACCTTAAATGCATACTTCAAATTGTCAAACATGGAACACCATCTAGATAAATCAAGATCATAGATTACCCGCCATATCCTTAGGATAAAAAATATTGAACAAACCTTTCATCACTATTCTGGTTTTGGATGGTTTCAATTTTTTGTTGTAGACTATGTAAGGATTTCTCCTCACCCCTTTAGCGGTCCACTTGTACATGTCCGAGGCCGTTTTTATCGGTATCAGGTATCTTTTTGGGATAAAGCGGAATCCTTCTTCTGCGATATCCTGCCAATCCTCGAATCTATTCACCTGATGATCGATAAAATTTGAAAAATTTTCTTTTTTTTCACGTGTTTCTGATAACTTCAATGAGTTCAGATCAAACTTTTTTAAATCTTCTGTTGGAAAGTACTGTCTGTTCAAAGATATATCTTCCTCGATATCTCTGATGAAGTTGGCGTATTGCATAGCTCTTCCTAAATGTCTTGCGGCTCTAAAAGATTCCTCCGGAAGGTCGAGTATCTTTGCCATCATCAGCCCGATCACTTCTGCGGAACCGTACAGGTATTCCTTTAGACCATCTAAAGTCTCGTATTCATTCTTGATTATATCGAGTTCCATCGAATGCAGAAAAGCATCGATCCATTCCTCTTCAAATCCCTGCCGATCCATCAGGTCTATGAAGGCATCTATCACCTGGTTTTCAGACTTCTTTCCTGAGGATAATGCTTGCTCGTATTTCTCCTTGAAATCATAGAACTGTTCTTCCCGCTGTGGAATAGCGTCTACAAAATCATCAGCCTTTCGAACGAAACTATACAGTATAGAAACGTCCCTTCGTATATCTTTTGGAAAGAACTTACTGCTGTAATAGTAGGTTTTGCCTCCTTTCTTGAATATCTTGTTGATCAGATCGAAATTCGCCTTCACTATTCTTCACCTCAATAATTTTCTTTGATATTGTTAGCGACTATCTGGGCCGAGATCAAGGTCATCGGAACCCCTATACCCGGGTGCGTGTACTGTCCAGTATAATACAGGTTATCGACCTTTTTACTTTTATGTCTCGGACGCCAAAGAGCTGTCTGGCGTAAAGTATGCACCAAACTCAAAGCTGTGCCTTTGTAGGCGTTGTAATCCTCTCTGAAATCGTTCACTGCGAAGATCCGTTTAGTGACTTCATGTTCTCTTATGTCTTCACCCACTTTTTCTTCAAGATCGGACATTATTTTGTTGTAGAACCTCTCTCTATCTTCCTCAGTATCTTCTAATCCTGGAGCGAGGGGAACGAGTATAAACAGAGTTTCTGACCCCTCAGGGGCCATCTTTGGTACGGTTTTAGAAGGAACGTTCACATAATAAGACGGGTCTTTCGGCCATCTAGGATTTTCCGAATCGAATATCTCGTCGAAATTCTCACCCCAGTCTTTATCTAGGAACAGAGTATGGTGTTCCAATTCATCTATCTGCTTATCTATGCCTACGTAGGCTACGAAGGCAGAAGGTGCAAAATCTTTCTTCTTCCAGAACTTTTTATCATAGGTTCTATGTTCTTTATCCAATAGCTCTAGTTCTGAATGTGGATAATCTGCGTTTACAACTACCAAATCGGTGTAATATCCACCGTGGTTAGTTTTCACTACCTTGGCGCTGCCGTCCTCGACCTGTATCTTTTCGACCTCGTGGTTCATCTTGAATTCTACACCTTTTTCCTCCCCGATCTCCTTTATCGAGTCCACTACAGCTTTGATTCCACCGTCCGGGAACCATACACCTTTTATGAAGTCCACATAGGACATCAATTGGTAAATAGCGGGAGTTATCTTCGGGGAACCTCCTAAAAACCCGATCGAGTATTCCAATATTTTCCTAGCTTCCTCACTATCGAATCTTTTGGTTACGAGACTATCTAAGTTCCGAAAGACATCTAATTTTGAACCCCCTCTCAACAATTTGAGGTTAAAAAAATCAAAGATGGAATCGTAATCCTCGTATATCATCCCATCCATCGAAAGATCGTATTTCTTTTTGGCCTCCTCTAGATACTTTTCTAATTTTTCCCCGCCGTTCTCTTCGAAAGTATCGAATAAGTCGTAATTTTTTTCTAGATCAGCGTGAACATCTAGTATCCTTTCATCGCTGAAAAAAATCCTGTAGGATGGATCTAATCTCGTTAGTTCGAAAAAATCCTCCGGTTTCCTATCGAAGTTTTCGTAGAACTCTTCAAAAACATCCGGCATCAGGTACCAAGAAGGCCCCATATCGAACTGAAATCCCTTGTCTTTGTGCATTCTAGCTCTACCTCCCACCTGATCGTTCTTTTCAAAGACTGTAACGTCATGCCCCATATCGGCCAATAACGCTGCAGCAGCTAACCCTCCAAATCCGGCTCCTATAATACTTATTTTCACATGATCACCTTTAATCATTTAAGGTTCTTCGAAGATAAAAAGTTTTGGTTTCGAATTAAATTCCATGTGATTCGTAAATATTTTTTTGAAAAGTTAGGTAATCATATGGGAAAAGTAATCTTTCTCTGACTAATTTAAGTCCAATACCTTATTCGAATGCCCCGTATTTGACCGGCTCTCCGTTCTCTATCATGATTTCTCCCTTAGCGATGACATGTTCTATTTCTAGGGTATCTTGATTCAGGAGCAGCAGGTCCGCATCTTTTCCTTTTTTAAGGGTTCCTTTATTATTGAGCTTCAATTGGTCTGCAATGTTGGTGGAGGTGATCCTTATCGCGTCTTCAATCGGGATATTTTTTTCCTTGACCATCTCTTTGAACACCTTCTTGAGATGAACCGGAGATGCCGACCTCATTCCAACAAGATTTCCATCCTCGTCAAACTCGGGTAGACTTCCTCCGGCATCCGTACTCAATTTGATCCTGTTCGCGGGAACACCTTCATCCAAGATCTCCTTGACTGTCCTACTTGGGCCTTTTCCAGTCTCTTCTGAAGGTTCGCCGACTGTTATGTCGATATAGCCTCCTTTTTTGGCAAATTCTATCCCCTGTTCAAGGAGTTGTTCATTTCTGTTTATGTGAGTCGGAGCAAATTGCTCGATCGGTATGTTGGTCTCCTCTATAATCTCCAATAAAGGATCGAGACCGCTTTCTTCATCACCCATGTGAATATTTACTATACCCGCATCTCCCGCTAACATCCCTCCCACTCTTGCATCTGAGGTTATTCTACGGACTTCTTCCAAAGTAGGGTGTGATGACCTGTGATCAGAAAGTGCTACTTTAACTCCTATCACCTTATCTATAGTAATGATGTCGGTAAGTACATCCTCGGTGATCGTAGGGGAGGGAACCTGGTAAGCTCCAGTATAAATCCAAGTGCTTATACCTTCTTCTTCTAGAGCCCTTGCTTTCATAAGAAGATCCTTTAAAGAACGAGTTTTACCATCCGCACCTAGTAGACCCACGGCAGATGTTATCCCTCCTCTAGTCATGTCTGTTAGTTGTAGAGGAGGTGTCCTATTTTTCGGTCCTCCCTCTCCGCCAGCACCGTTAAAATGGATATGATGATCTATAAATCCGGGCAAAGCTATCTGGTTCGAGGCATCGATCACTTTCAAGTCTTCCAAAAAGCTCAATGATCCTTCATCTATATTCTTTTTAAGAGAGATTATCTTTCCATTAGAGATCAAGAGGTCTTTTTTACCGATATCTTCCGGTGCATAAACCTCTACATTTTTTATCAAATTGATGGTATCACCTTTTTTATCCTTGTGATGATGTCCGTCTTGAATATAAATAGTTACTGGATTAGCGCTTCATGGCATTAGAAAAATCTGAAATCAACGATGTTACAAAGATTGATTCTGAAGATACGAGTCAAAACGCTCCATAAGGATGTGGAAAATAAAGAGAAAAAGGGAGGTAGTTGATTATCGTAAGGTATGATATTTTTTAAATGCTTGAATTAGAGTGAGATGCGGTTCTTTATAAAGTTTGTTACTCCGGTTGGTTGTGTTTCTGTTTCATTGATCTCATCATCTCCAAAAAAATACGGCTCTCAAGATAAATAAGTAGATATCTTCGATGGAACTAAAAATGAAAAAGCCAAATTCCGTGAAGGGTAGATAGTGATTTCAAGTCACCGAAAGAACTCATCCTAGGACACTTCTTTTGACTTGACTGCACGTGCAAATAATTCATATCTCGAAGTACCCTTTTCATCTAACTACATTAGTGTCTTGGTACGTTAGTGATTATCACAGATTTTAGGTCAACATCTTTCTTCTCCAGCTCATCGATCAGCTCAATGTAATGTTGTTCTACCAGGAATTCATCGGGTTCTATGATTGCCAATAACTTCCCTCCGTGTTCCTCCTGTATCTCCGGTAAGTGAGAGTGGAACCACTCCTTGATTTGAGTGGGGTTTTGGTCTTGCACCACCTTTTGTGGCAAATTATCAGCCCTCAAGTAATTACATTCAAAGTTTTCATTAATAAAAGTTTTGGAGGTGATAAAACCGTTGTCTCATCTGAAGGTCATCAATATTCTTCTCGCTCCTCTACAACTCAGGACCGAGCGATCTGTAATAAAAAAGAGGGGAGGTAATGATCGTGATATATGAGGGAGGTTATTAACCGTCTATAGATATATCATCGGTAGGGTTTATTTAGACCTTCCTAACAGATATCAATCGATCTGCATGAAAAAACTTGTTTTCGATTAGTATTTTTTTAGATCTTGCTATTTCTGTATCGGAACTAAGACTATCTTAAAGTTCTAATCTGTAGTGTTTCTTCGAGGAAGTGCTAAATGGTAAAAGATAAATATTTCAACCTAAGTGTTGATTCCAGTGATATAGATATGAAGATGGTCAAGATATTCCTCGCCATTGGAATACTATTGATCGCTGGAGGTTTGGTCTCAGCATTTTTCGGTGTTCAAGGGCTTACTGGTTCCATCCAGGATCCTAGCAATGTAGCCATAAAAAGTTTGAGTTTTGATGGAGAAGGTTCTGAAAGCAAGACAGTAGAATTAGATGCAGGCTCCTATGATGTCTGGGTCGAAGGAGAAGATCGGGAAATAAGAGATCTTAGTGTCGAGGGTGAAGAGGGAAATTCGGTATTTGAAGAAACTACAGTCAGTCATAATATCTCGATAGGTGGAAGGTCTTACGAAAAAGTTGGAGATCTGGAAATCTCCGAGGATGGAAACTACACCTTCACTACAGAAGAGGAATGTACTCTACATGTGACCGAACCCATCTCCGGTGCCTTCG
>JAGXLF010000080.1 GCA_018334835.1 Thermoplasmatota archaeon
CATTAGTGATTATTTTACTTCTTCTACCAATTTTTTTATACGAAGGTTATTTGCTCCAGCAGACCGCACAACAAATCCAAGTTGAAGATGCTTATGTCGAGGAGTACAACGCTGTAACTGAAAACGGTTATGGAAATGTAACGAAAATAGAGATGGAGCTCAAAATCGAGATCAAAAATCCTACAGCTACAAGTGTCCGAATCGAGAGGTTGGACTATGAGTTGATGATCGAACCAAATAATGTAACCCGCGAGGATATCGAATTCGATAGTGGGCAAATATACGATCAAACGATCCATGGTGGTGGCGTGACTACCATCTCTATACCGATCGAAAATGAAGACGAAGATAATATAGAAAAAATCCAGGACTATATTCTAGAGGTGGAAGGGGAAGTAGAGGCAACTGTGGAGGTCCATGTCCCTCTCTTACAGATATATGTGGATCTTCCTGTCACTACTGTCTCAAGGCAGTTAAAAGAAAGTTTTGAATATAAACCGATCCTGGCCGGTTATGAAGTGGATGAAGAAGACGCCAGCTTGGAAAGGGCAGAAGAGGAAGATGAAGCAGATCATATTTTAAAGATCCCTTATGAGATAGAAACAAACGATAATGAATTTCTCTCAGGAGAGGTCGATATCAATACAACCATGGAGAGTGTTGATGGAAATATCACTTCCAGCGACAGTAATCGATTTGAGATCGGTGAGAGTAAGCAAGGAAACTTCAGCTTCGGATTAGATAAAAATGACACAGAGGAACTACTTACAGAATATCAAACTATAGAATTTTATTCGGATATAGGTTTTGAGGAAGATATATCATTCCAACGTGATCATCCATCTATCGAGTCTCCGGCGATGTTAGAAGACTTCGAGGTAGATGAAGATAACGCCACTCTAGAAGAAGCGGAAGAAGGTGAGGATTCAGATTATGTTTTAAAAACTCCATACGAGATTAAAACAAATGATAACGAATTTATCTCAGGAGAGGTGGACATACATACAACCATGACAGACCATGATACCATAACTTCCTCCGACGATATTAAATTTGAAATCGGTGAAGATAAGGAAGGTAACCTTACTTTCGGATTGGATGAGGATGATATAGAAGAGTTACTTACAGAAACCCAAGATATAGAATTTTCTTCCGATATCTCGTATGAAGATGAGGATATCTCTTTCGAGCGTGAACATGAGAGTGTTCATTCTCAAGCGATGTTGGTGGAATATGAATTAAAGGGCGATGAGGCTGAATTGGATGTGGATAATAAGACTATGGAAATCCCATACTATATCGAAACGAACGAGACCGCCTTTTTTGAAGAAGGAGGTAATATTTCGATTAACACTACGATGGAAAGTGAAGATGGAACTATTACTTCGAGTGCTGCCTTCAATATAACAATCGGCGAGACGGAAGAAGGGAACCTTACATTTGGATTGGATGAAGAAGAGTTAACGGAATTAAGTGAAGAGGATAAAACACTCCAATTCACTTCCGATGTGGAAAGGAACGACATCTCATTCGAATATGATCATGATGAAGAGGTATATTGGGAAGCACCCTTATCTTGAAAGAAGACGAAAGATCAAATAGATAGATAAGTACCGGTAGCTCAAAAAAAGAAGAAAACATCAAAAATATTTATACGTCCTTCTAGATATCGCTCTGAACAATATGAGATTTGAACTCGATACCACTCTGACTTTCAGTGGAGATATAGAGGTTGCTGAAGACGATGTAGACCGTATTATCTCGATAGCTAATGATGATCTTTTAAGGCGCGGCGTACCGGATCAAGTAGAAGATGGAGGCGCACAGGTAAAGGAATCGGCGATCCAGCAGGACAATTTGTCTTTGAAGATAGTCTCTGACAGGTACGTTAGGGCTCATGATGCGGTTTTGAGGCTGAAAAAAAGGTTGAATCAGGAACTAGGTCGCGAATATCACGTTGGAGTTAGAAAAGTAAAGATCGATCATTATACGATTGAATTTGAATTGGATAGGGGGGCAAAAGAAGATATCAGTTTACCCTACGTAGATAATATCGATATCGACGGGAAAAGATGTGAGATAAACATCTCAGGGCTGACCGAGGAACAACTCTCGAAGAACTACGTGGATAGGATCATAAATAGAGTGGAAGAAAAGATCAAGGCTCAATATTACGAGGGAAAGGAAGAGATGTGGGAACTTCTCCTGAAGTCCGAAGAGAAAGACATGGTCTGGAAAAAAGATCCGACGGAAGTGATGGAAGAGAAGGGATGGATAAAAAGGGGGCCTACCAAGGGAAAATGGTTTTACCGACCGGAAGCTGCGAAGATCCTAAAAACTTTAGAGGAGATCGCCGTTGAAGAAGTACTCGAACCGCTTGGATTTCAAGAAGTCATAGAATCCATGATGGTACCTTTCGATGTTTGGATAGATACAGGACACATGGAAGGTATACCTAACGAAGCATATTACGTATCGGAACCTGTGACTAGAAATCCAGATGAATGGGAGGATATCATAGATGAGATAAAGATCACACAGAAAGTACCTTTGGAAAAACTTGACGAGATGACCGAAACACCGAAGGCGGGTATCTGTTACGCTCAATGTCCAGTTATCTACTGGTCCTTGAGGAATGAAACGATAAGTGACGAGAGTCTGCCGATATTATTGTATGAAAGCACCGTTCCAAGCGCTAGATACGAATCTGGAGGGCGCCACGGGATCGAAAGAGTAGACGAGTTCCATCGTATAGAACCTGTTTACATAGGGACAAAAGAACAACTGGTAGAATTGAAAGAAAATTTGATCGATAGATACAGGTACGTATTCGATAATATTTTAGATATAGAGTGGAGGATGGCTAAAGTCGAGCCTTTCTATCTCCAGCAGGCCGGAGGTACTGAAGAAGAGGAAGAAACCGACTTGGGAACGGTAGATTTCGAGGCCTACCTTCCTTTTAAAGGGAGTAGAGAGAACAGCGAGTGGTTGGAATTTGGAAACTTGTCTATATTCAGGAAGTATACTGAAGCTTTCAACATCAAGAGTCAAACTGAAGAACTACTCTCAGGGTGCACCGGTATCGGGATCGAAAGATGGGCTACGGCTTTCCTAGCGCAGAAAGGTCTAGAACCTAAAGAATGGCCCGAGGGATTCAATGAATATTTTGGAGAGATGCCTGAGGGATTCGACTTACTGTGATCTACTGAGGGTCAAATCCTTTATAATGTAGACCCATTATATTAGGGATGTGAGAAAATATGAAAGTGTTGATAGGAGAAAAAAACAGAGCTACTAGAACCATGTTGGAAAATACGATGGAAGTTCTTGATCACGAAGTCAAAAGTTGTGAGACGGAAGAGGAAGTGATGAAGGCGTTGAAATCTGACGAGACCTATGACACATTATTCCTGAGTTGGACACTCCCTAACGAAGGAGGGTTGGACTTCATTGAAGGCATAAGAGAAAAGTACGGAAAAAAACTTTACATCATATTGATGGTCTCCAAGGAGAAGAGGAGAGAGGGTAACCTGGTTAAAGCTCTTAAATTAGGTGCCGATGACTTCCTGGTAAAACCGCTGAGTGAAGATCTGATACGCTCGAGGACGCAGAAAGCTAGGACATCGGGTGAGATCGAAGCGAAGGGAGTTAGAACGGAACCACTAGATGATCTCAGAAAAGACCATGAGATTTTGAGAAGATGGGCAAATGTCCTAGAGGTCATACACTACAGGATAGGGGAAGAAGTGCCGGAAAAAATACTCGGTTGGATCGGCTCCGCAAGTCAGACTCTAGACCAAAATTTACATCATAAAAAGGAGAAACATTATCTGATCAGTTTCCTTGAGAATGCGATGAAGGAACAGGGAGAGGTTTCTGATTCGAAGTTGTTTTCAAGAACTTCGCTGAAACAGGTAGAGGAAGAACACGATAAGCTGGAGGAGATGGTCAAAAGAATCCAGAAGAGTGTTGATAAGGGATACAAGGAGGAGAAAATAAGCGCGGGTGAGATGAGAGAGATGTTAATAGAATACAAGGAACTGTTAAGGAGCCATCTAGATAGAGAAGAAAGGTTTCTCTTTCCGCTGTCCGTTAAATACATGGACGAGGACACTTCCAAAGAACTGATGAACAAGTTCGACAAAGTTGAAGAAGAAGCAGGTAAAGATAAGATAGAAAAGTTCAAAAAGCAGATGGCGAGAGTAGAAGAAAAGCTATATCTAAAATAAAACTTTTTTATTTTTTATAAATTAGAGAGGGTGACTAGAGAGTGTGAGTCAATTAAGAGGGTGTTTAAACCAAAAAGTAGTTATAACATCTATAAATCTCAACATGTCAAGTGGAAACGATGGCTAAAAAATCCAGGCGTGCAGGCAGACGTGTAAAGGATAAATGGAAGAGCAAAAGCTGGTACAGGATAGTTGCTCCCAAGATCTTCGACGAGAGCGTCATAGGCGAGACCGTTGCTTCTGAACCGGAATCTCTTCTGGGCAGAGTTACAGAGATCAGCCTCCAGGATTTAGCCGGAGATTTTTCTAGAACACATATCAAGGCTAAATTCAAGATAACCGGGATAAGGGGTGGAGAATGTAAGACGAGGTTCATAGGACATGAGATGACGACTGATTACGTGAGAAGATTGACCAGGAGAAGACGGTCCAAAATAGAAGCGGTTTTCACCGTTCGAACAAAGGAAGGTTTCAAGATAAAGGTCAAACCTCTATCCATCACCAATAAAAGGATCAATTCCTCTATCAAACGATCGCTTAGGAAAAAACAGCGTGAAGTCGTGAAAGAGATGGCCAACGATTCCCGTTTAGGGGAATTTGCTGAAAAGATCCTCTTCGGAGAACTAGCGAAGAAAATTGCCAACGAATGTAAGACGGTTTATCCCTTGAAGCAGGTAGAGATATGGAAGTCCGAAGTGGTCTCTGTTCCTGAGCAGGAGGAATTAGATGTAAAGATCATCACTGAAGAAGAGATGGAAGAGGAAGAAGAAAAAGAAGAGGGTGAGGAAGAGACAGAAGAAGCAGAAGAGGAGGAGGAAGAAGAGCCCGAGATGCCCAGCAAACCGGAAGTCGTGGAACAGTTCCAGGACATTGAGGGAGTGGGTCCGACGATAGCTGAAAAACTTTACGACGGAGGATTCCATACCTTCCAGCAGTTGAAAGATGCTTCTCAAGACGATCTAACCGATGTGAAAGGTATCGGAGAATCCGTCTCTGAAACGATATACGAGTCCCTGCACAGTTAGTTTGGTAGAAAAATATTTCTTGTCGGGGTAGCTCAGCTTGGTGGAGCGCTAGACTCATAGGGAAAATTACCGTTCCACATAGGTGTTCCTGGGACATCTAGAGGTCGCGGGTTCAAACCCCGTCCCCGACACTATTCCACGGTGAGAAAATCAAAAGTACTTTTTCACCTTTTCGGCCAATTCTTCAGGCATTATGTTAGAATAAGGTTCATCGAACAGTTTCGGCATCGCAAAGTCATCCGCCCTGTAGAACTTATCCAAGTTCGTCCTCGTTATTATATCGACCACGGTAGAGAACTTCTACTTTTTTCCACACGGAGGGATGAAGATGGAAAATATCGATGATTTAAAGATTTTTCTCAACCTTTATTCCCTATCCATCAGCACGTCCATGAAATCGACAAGATGTTTAGCCAATGACGGATTGTTGGTATAACCGCAGGTCTCGAACCCAGGAGAAGCTAGGAGCGCTCTCTTACCGTCGCTGATCAGGTCGGTAGCTATCAGCCTTTCTTTTCTCCTGATACTGGCGTTCTCATACACTCTTTCTCGCGGAGTGGTGACCACGGTGATATCGACCCCTCTTTTTTCCGCCGACTCCAACTCTTTTTGGAAGCTATCCAATATGACAGAAAAGTTGGGAGATGAGAGGATGATCTTCTCATCGGTCCTGTTTATCATCTCGCCTATCTTGTCGAGGACCTTTTCCTTCCCATTTATCGTATAAACGAGTTGTGGTTCACCCCTTTCGGTAAGGATTTCGGAGATCGTATTCAATCTACCAAAGGTATCGTCGAGTTCACGGGAAAGTCTGCTCTTGATCTCTAATGGGTCAGC
>JAGXLF010000017.1 GCA_018334835.1 Thermoplasmatota archaeon
TCGCCAACGTGAATATATCTAGGGGCTTCTCTGGTGATCCGCTTTCAAGGAAAACAGCGATCTCGATTGGGAATGTGGCGAAGACCTCCTTCTTCATACCGGAGTCTATTACTATCGGATTTTCAAAGTCTATAAGAAGAGAGGAAGTGAGTTCCTTTGGAAGGTTCAAAGGTTCGACCGGTTGGATAGTTATCCTGGCATCTTCTGATATTACTGGTTTTTCCACGATATCTTCTTCTAGCTCTCTCGTGTAGTGCATCTGTTGATCGTCTTCTATTGCCTTCAAAGTCAATTCATCCTCGATAAACTCGAAAGGAGGTGTATGAGTCCCGTAAATATCGGTCATGATGACTAAATATGATATGTACAATTAGTATTTTAAAGTTAGGCGTAGAGATGTAACTTTAGGGAATAAAATGTACGCAGGCGTAGATCTTGCGGGAAAAGAAGAAAATGAGACTGGAATCTGTATTTTAGATAGAGATGTAGATGCCCGAACAGTTTTCAAAGACGAAACGATAATCGAATTTGTCAGGGAGGCATCTACAGTGGCCATAGATGCGCCTTTGACCGAGAGTAAAAAACCTTTTAGACCAGCGGAGAGAGAACTTATGAAAGAGTTCGGTCCCATGTTACCTTTGAATACTCCGGGCATGAAGAAACTATCTGAGAGGGCAAGAGGAATCAAAGGCAAGTTAAAGGATGAATGCGAAGTCATAGAGACTTATCCGCGCGCCGTAGAAAAGGTATTAGAGATCGAGAAAACAAAAAGTGACTTCGAGAGCGAGCACGAGTTCGATGCTTACTTGTGTGCGTTGACTGCAAAGAAGTACTCAGAAGGTAAATACGAAAGATACGGTAAGAGACCTGAGTCTATAATATTACCTTGTCGTTCTTGAATACTAAAATGATTTTATATAACTTGTCATCTATTCTAGATATAGGCAATCATCATGAAGTATAGGAGCTACAAAGGTTTGGACATCTCTGAAGTGGGCATGGGGTGTTATGCCCTAAGCGGCTCATACGGATCAGTAGATCTAGAAAATTACAAGTCCGTATTGAACCACGCTCTTGACCTTGGAATAAATCTTTTCGATACTGCAGCAACTTACGGAGATGAAGCAGAAAAAATATTAGGAGAAGTGATAACACCAGTCCGGGAAGATGTTATAATATCAACAAAGATAGGCATGGGCGACGACGGAAGACCTTCTCTCGCCTATGATGATGTTAAAAGCGCGTGTAAGAACAGCTTGAGTAGGTTAAACATTGATTACATCGATATCTATCTAGTCCATTTCGATGATCCGAACACAGAGGTGAAAGAAACCGTTCACGCACTCGAGGATCTGAGGAACGAGGGCAAGATAAAACATTATGGTGTGAGCCACCTTCCTGCAGAAAGGGTGAAAGAATATCTAGAAGAAGGAGATGTTTCCTTCTGTCTGATGGAGTTGAGTGCCGTTTCTAGACAGAGTCGAAAGGAATTGTTGCCACTCTGCCAAAAGTACGGAACAAAAGCTATAGCCTTCAGTGTGACCGGAAGAGGGATATTGTCCGGAAAAATAGATGAAGATTCTGAATTCGCTCCTGGTGATATAAGAAAGATGGATCCTCTTTTCAAAAAAGAAAGATTCAAGTCTGCTCTGCGGATAACAGAAAAGTTGAAGGAGATAGGCAAAAAATACGATAAAACCTCTACTCAGGTAGCGATAAATTGGGTATTATCTCAAGATGGTGTCATAAGTGCATTGACCGGCCCATCCTCTAAAGAACACCTAGAAGAGAACGTAGATTCATCTAGCTGGAATCTGAAAGAGGCTGATTTGAGAGAAATAGAGTCATTTTTGGATAAAGAGGAAGAAATGTTGGAGGAAAAAGAACCTGAAATAATAAATGAGATCTTAAAAGATGGACTACCTGAAAAAATAGAACAAGCCTTTAATGATCTAGTATATGTTATGGAGGTCTCTATAGATAGAGGGATGGTCGAAGAGAAAAAGATAGTTCCTATCTTTCAAGAACTTATAGGGAAGAAGAAAGGAGATGAAGATCTAACCTATGATCAGCTTGAAGACATTCGAAGAAAGGTAAAAGGTCTCATCGTATAGTTGGAACAGGTATTTACTCTTCCATTATCTCTTGATCGATCTTTTCTACTGGCACTAGGACTTTCAACTCTGACTCTTCGATATTTTCTACACCCTTGAACTTATCCTCGTGGAAGCACTGTATATGGAAAACTTGGCCGTCAAAAGGTCTCAACCAATAATCAGATTCTGGGAACCATTCTTGAAGTAGATATTCTTCCCATCCATTGATTTCTTCTCCTTCAAAAGTGAAGGATAGATATTTACCGCCTGGAAGTATCTTCCCTCCGAGCTGTACTGGGATGCTATCAAAATCTTTATACTCGATTCCTACAAAAACGCTCATCCGACCTGTTTCGTCGAGTTCCTCTTCGTTCCAGATCTGTATCTCGTAAGAAAGTTCAGGGTTGATGACTCCTTTTTCTATGGAATCCCAACTGTTCATACAGAATTCAGACAGCCTTCTCCATAGGTCCTCGACACTTTCTTCGAAGGCGACACCGTTCTCTGTTATGGAGCCGTGATAGTTCAACCCTATCAATTTCATCTTTTCTTTTTCTACGATTTCGTGTTCCATATTGCTTTAAACGATTATATAACTTGATATAATAGTTTGGGTTAGCCAATTTTATATTTCATAGAATCTTTACCAAAACATTTAATTGAGACATGATTATTCTACCGAAGCAGAAAAGAAGAACTAGGAGGATTTAGAAATGGAGCTTGAAGATGTTTCGGATATCAGTGAGTCCCTTATAGATGAAGTAAGCAAGGCGATTGTAGGAAAACGTTCCGTTCTTCAGAAGACTTTGCTCGGCATTTTGGCTAACGGTAACATCCTTTTTGAAGATTATCCGGGTCTAGCAAAGACTCTTTTATCAAATTGTTTTGCAAGAACATTAGGATGTGATTTCAAGAGGATACAGTTCACACCTGATCTTCTCCCTGCGGATATAACTGGGTCTTTCATATATGATAAAAATACAGGAGATTTCAAAATGAGGAAGGGCCCGATATTTACCAATATTCTATTGGCTGATGAGGTCAACAGGGCGCCGCCTAAGACTCAGGCAGCTCTGCTGGAAGCGATGCAGGAAAAACAAACCACTATTGAGGGGGAGACTCACACCCTCGATAATCCATTCATCGTGATAGCAACACAGAATCCTATAGAATATGAAGGTACATATCCGCTTCCTGAAGCTCAAGTTGATAGATTTTTGCTTCGTTTAGATGTTGGTTACCCCTCTGCCTCTGACGAGGTTGAAATCTTGAAGCGTAGAAAGGATAGAAAGACCGACGATGTAGAGATTAACAGGGTAACTGATCCAGAAACACTGATAGATATGCAGAACAAGATCGAAGACGTGCATCTAGACGATGATATCAAGAAGTACATCGTGAACATAGTCCAGAGAACTAGGAATAACAAGGACGTTGAAGTTGGTTCTAGTCCTCGAGGTAGTTTGGCATTGATGAAACTTTCTATGGCGAATGCGGCTATGAGAGGAAGGGATTATGTTGTTCCAGACGACGTAAAATTCATCGCAAACGAAGCACTTTCGCATAGGTTAGTGCTGAAACCAGGCCCCGCTATCAAAGGCGTTGAAGAAGAGGAGATCATCAATCAGACGCTGAAAGCCGTACCTGTACCGAAGGTCGATTAGGAAAGTAATTCGAATCTCTTCTTTCTCTAGAGGACTGGAGAAGAAAGTTCATGCCCAGAAAATAAACTCTTGAGCTGTAAATCAACCCTTCAATTCATCATTTATTGATAATAGGTCGACCATCAGTGCATAGCCCGTTTCCTCTTTCCCTGCCCCTGGGCCTATTATAGTGACTTCTCCTAGATGATCAGTAGAGAAGGTTATCGCATTTGTGGGACCCATGACTCCTGCTAGAGGATGATCTAAAGGTATCTTTTCTGGACTCACTTTTGCTTCGATACCGTCATCGGTCCTTTTTGATTGGGCTATCAGTTTCCATCTTTTATTTCCTTCTTTAGCCTCTTCTATATCTTCCTTAGTGATATCCGTTATACCTTTCCTTTCTACCTCTTCTAAATCCATATCGGCATTCATCACAGTATTGGATAAGATCAGAGTCTTGCCCTGAGCATCTATACCTTCCACGTCACCTGTCGGATCGGCTTCAGCGTAACCTAATTCCTGCGCTTTATCTAGGGCTTCCTGATAACCCATACTCTCTTCCATCTTGCTGAGGATGTAATTGGTCGTTCCGTTAACTATACCTTTTATCTCATTTATTTCGCACCCGGCGAGATTCTTCATCGCTAGATTTATCGCAGGTGTTCCGCTCAAAACAGTTCCTTCAAATTTATAGTGAGCGTCGTTCCTTTCTGCTAGGTCTAAAAGTTGGTTAACCTCTTGAGCTACCGGTCCTTTGTTGGTGCTGACCACGTGTTTTCCTTCATTCAAGGCGGTCTTAACATGCTCTAGGGCGGGTCCTCCCGTTTCCATATCTGTGAAGGTCACTTCGATGATCGTATCTGCTTCTGTATCTTTTATAGTTTCTATAGAGTCGAGGCCGGTTTTACCTTCAGGGTAATCCGAGATCTTCCCACCCTCATCAACTAATTCTAGTATCTTTCCGAGATCTACACCATCTTTGTTATAGATAGAACCCAATTTTACGTCTGATATGGCTAACACTTCAAATTCAAAATCGTACTTTTCTCTCAGTTCCTCTTCCTTACTGTATAGTATCTCTGCTAAGCCTTGCCCTACGACACCAAAACCGATAAATGCCAATTTGAATTTCATATTTATTTTCCCTCTATATGCGGTAAAGTTATTCACCCTAAATACTTATAACTTTCCGATACAAAAAATTTGTAATACTTCTAATCAATCATCTATTGGTGGAACGATGGATATATTCGTAACTAGGAAGATACCTGAAATAGGGATCGAAAAACTGAAGGAAAGGTACGATGTAGAAGTCAGTCAAAAACCCCGCAATCTCACCAAAAAAGAACTTATCGAGAATGTGAAAGAAAAAGATGCATTACTTTGTCTTTTGACGGACACGATCGACGAGGATATTATCGATGCTGGAAAAGATCTAAAGGCCATCTCGAATTATGCCGTTGGTTATGATAATATAGACGTGGGGGCGGCTACAGAAAGAGGTATTGCAGTCACTAATACTCCTGGCGTTCTGACAGAAGCGACCGCTGAGATAGCTTGGTCTTTGATGATGGCAGTAGCTAGGAACGTAGTCTCTGGAGATAAATTCGTAAGAGAAGATAGGTTCGAGGGCTGGGACCCTACTCTTATGTTGGGCCACGAACTTCATGGGAAGACGCTCGGTATTGTGGGTATGGGCAATATAGGTAGTAAAGTGGCAGAGATCAGCCAGGGCTTTGACATGGATATAATATATTACAACAGATCTGAAAAAAAGGATATAGAAGAAAAGCTAGGCGCCGAATATGTTGAATTAGATGAACTTCTCGTTAGATCAGATTTTGTTTCTCTTCACGTTCCGCTCACCGAAGAGACGGAAGGGATGATAGGCGAGGATGAACTCGAAAAGATGAACGAAGATTCTTACCTGATAAATACTGCGAGGGGAGAAGTAGTCGATGAGGATGCTCTAGTTGAAACTTTGAAGGAAGGCGGAATAGCCGGTGCTGGAATCGATGTCTATGCCGACGAGCCTCATGGAGCGAACCCCGACTATTATGAGCTTGACAATGTGGTTTTGACTCCTCATCTTGGAAGCGCGAGTTTTAGAGCAAGAGAAGGAATGGCTGTGATGGCCGCCGAAAACATAATTGCGGTACTAGAAGGTGATGAACCCGATAATATTGTCAATCCTACCGTATTTAAATAAAAGAGCGATAAGAATTTAATATAAGAAGAAGTTGTAGGATTCGCAATGATTTCTCAAAAGGTTAAAGATGTGGAGTTGAGCGGTATTAGAAAGATGTTCGAGATGGCCGACGAAGATACTATCAACCTCGGTCTCGGTCAACCGGATTTTCAGCCGCCAGAGGGAGCTATAGATGCTTATTATCAGGCGATGCGTGATGGTCATAACGGTTATGGATCCACTTACGGCCTAGAGGAGCTGAGAAAGGAGATAGCGAAGGACTATTCTAGATACAAGTCGAATCTGAGTAAAGAAAACGTGCTCATGCACGTTGGCGCAACCCAGGCTTTTAAAGTAACCACTGAATCTATCATCCAAAACGGAGATGAGGTTCTTTATCCTGAGCCAGGTTTTGTACTCTATGACTCTCAGATAAAGTTGGCTGGAGGAAAACCTGTTTCTTATCCTGTAGAACAAAGATATGGTTTTGTTCCTCAAATCGAGCAATTGGAGGAAAGAGTGACTTCAAAAACGAAAGCCATCATAGTGAATTCTCCTTCAAATCCCACAGGAGGGGTTTTCCCTGAAGATGAAGTAAAAAAGATAATCGATTGGGCTAAAGAAAACGGTCTGTTGATAATATCTGATGAAGTATATGAAAAGATGATCTATGAAGGCGAACACGTATCCTTTTTGGGCGACTATGAAAACGTCATTATGATCAATTCCTTCTCGAAAGTATTTGCCATGACAGGTTGGCGTGTAGGTTATACGATAACCCGAAAAGATTGGATCGAGGAACTTGGAAAGGTCAATTATTACAATATAGCGTGTCCTCCGATCGCGACTCAACACGCCGTTCTTCACGCTTTGAGAAACGAGATGGACTTCGTAAAGAACATGACGGAGACCTTTCAGGAGAGAAGAGATTTAATCGTGGATCGGTTGAATGATATACCCGGGTTCGACTGCTTGAAGCCAAAAGGTGCTTTCTACGTCTTCCCATCGTTTGATTTTGATCTAACCGCGAAAGAACTTGCGATGGAACTTTTAGATAAGGGTATGATAGCTACTCCTGGTACCGCTTTTGGACCTACGGGTGAAGGACACTTAAGATTCTCTTACGCCAACTCTACAGGGAACATAAAGAAGGCTATGGATATAATAGAGGACATGGTGAAGGATTTAAATTAAAGAGAGTATTTACCTCTAAAATAAATAGGTGAATCTATTGAGGATACTACTCCTTTCGGATTTCTTTTATCCGCATATTAGCGGTGGCGCCATCGCTAGATTCAAGTTTGCAGAGGAGGCCGTTAAGAGGGGGAATAAAGTTGTGGTTTTCACCCCAATGCGTGGCGGTTACGAGAAAAGAGAAGATATCAAAGGCATAGAAATAAGGAGACCTTTCAGAAATAAACCGGAGGGGATGGTTCCCGACCATCCTATCGCACTCTTCACTCGTTTCTTTTATTCGATACTCTTCTTTTTTAAGCTATCTAGATGGCTAAAAAGGAAGAAGGTCGATCATATCCAAACAACAGAGCACATATTCCACCCAATCGGAAAACTGCTCGGTAAAATATTTGAGATCCCCGTGTTGTCCTTCGTCGGCTACACACCGTCATTGAGCGGTGATGAATCGTTTTTTGAAAGATTAATCTTCAAGCATTTTCTTGGCGATAAGGTTCTTTGTCGTTCTGAAGGTGTCAAAGATAAGATAGAGAGGTTGAGTGATTCCAGAGTAAAGGTGGTCCATGGGGTAATAAACAGAGATAGTATAGAAAGGATACTAGATCAGGTAGATGTGAGAGAGAAAAGAAAAAAACTAGGTTTCGATGGGGACGATATCGTTTTAACGATGGTTGGTAGGTTAACCCCGGTGAAGAACATCGAAAGGGGAATTGAGATCTTATCTGAACTACCAGAACGCTATAAATTGTTGATTGTGGGAGATGGGCCGGAAAGAGAGATGATAGAGAAAAAAGTAGCCTCCCTCGGTCTTCGAGAAAAGGTAATTATGTTAGGCAGAGTTGGGCACGAAGAAGCTATAAAGATTATGGCTGCCTCTGATATGATCATGCTGACCTCCAAGGCAGAGGCGTATCCCACGGTCGTTTTCGAGGCATTGGCCCTCGGTAAAAAGGTGGTGGCTACGCCGGTGGGCATCCTTAAAGAGATCTCTGAAGAGAATCTTTTTGTTGATATAACACAGAATTTTCCTACCATCATCGGAAATATGGATTTTGGGAAAAGGAATACTCAGATCGATGAAAATATGATCTCCAGATACGGCATGGAGAGATACACTGAAGAGACGTTAGACTTCATGAGGGAGAACCATGGATGAGAACGGTGTTCTCACTCTTAGCATCGAGGTAGAACTAGCCTGGGGTTTGAAGGAGGGCGGGTATTATTTGTGTCTCAGCAAAGAGAGAAAAAGAGAAACCGAGATCTTAGAGAGTATCCTTGAATTATGTGAGCAGAACAAAATACCTATAACCTTTGATTTCGTCGGTCATCTTTTACTGGAAAAGTGTGACGGAGACCACAACCACGGTCATCAACAAGGATGGTTCGACGAGGACCCCGCTTCGGATGTAGATAAAGATCCGCTGTGGTATGCACCGGATCTTTTAGATAGGATTTTGGATTCAGAAGTCGAACACGAGATTGCGACCCACACCTTCTCACATCTGTGGGTGGACGAGATCAGTCCGGAAGTCCTACGATGGGAACTGGAGAAGGTGAATGAGATACACGATAAGCTGGGGATTAAAAGACCTGTGTCTATGGTGGCTCCACAGAATCGGGTTCCTCCTTACGAGCCCTTGAGAGTTTCGGGGATAAAGGTGCTCAGGAGATGTCCTGAAGATAAGGTTACAAGTTCTAAGATAAAGATGCTGTGGAACGATCTGTTCTCGGAGTCCCCTCATGAAAAACCTGTATTGAAAGATGGAATATTAGAAAGCTACGGAGATCACAGAGCTACCTTGACCGCCAATTACCTACCGCATGGCAGGAAAAAAGCCCACCCTTTTTACCGCTTTTTACCGATATCGAAAGAGTATTGGGTTGAAAGGCAAAAAAAGAAGTTGAGGCACGAGTTGAGAGATGTAATAACTCAAACCCAACATATACATTTGTGGTCCCATCTTTGGGAAATGTCCAACCGCTGGCAGATGGAAATATTCGAAGATTTTGTTGGTTTTATCGGGAAACAAGAAAATCTCAAGGTCAAAACCATGAGGGAACTTTGGGAAGACTTCAACCGATAATTTATTATTTTATATATCATAGGAGATTATGAGAGCATTTAACAAGGAATGATAGGATGAAAATAGCATACCTCTGCAACTACATACGGCCTTTCAAGAGCACTACTCAGTATCAGAGGGCTAAGTTTCTGTCCGCCAAGCACGATTTGTATCTCTTTTTGGACAAAAACGAGCAGATACCGGGAGATATTGAATCAAAGGTAACGATTTTCCGGAGCAGATTTGATTCTAGAAAAATTGGTTCCGGTTTGTTGCACAAGCTGTGGAGGATCTTTTTAGTTTTAAGGTTAAGAAAAAAACAGGGTATCGAAGCTGTTTACACTCTATTCTCACCTCATATGATACTTGAGGGATATATATTATCACTTTTTAACTTCACATGGATCGACGACATCTGGGACCATCCTAGTCTCTTTCTGGAATCTTATTCGGATAACTTTTTCTTCAAAAAACTTTATTCACTCTCCAAATCATTTCTCAAAAAGGCGGACCTCGTCATACTTGCAATCGAACCGAACAGCATGTCTGAATTCGATCTTGAAGAGGAAAAAACCGTCTACATCACTAATGGGCTGAACCCGGAGCTTTACAGGGAATACAAGGACAAAGAACCGTTCGATGAGTTTTCTGTCTTCTTCGTGGGACACCTGAGAAAACAGCGTATAGAACTCTTAATAGACTCCGCCGCCATACTGAAAAAAAGAGGGTTAGACTTCGAGTATCACCTTGTCGGGCCAATACACGACGATGTATGGTTAGAGAAGAAGGTAGGAGAGTTGGATTTAGATCACCATATTACGATACACGGCAAGAAGGAGCACGACGAGACACTCAACATAATGGCAAGGTCACACGTTTGCGTTCTACCATTCAATAAGTTAAAAACCACGGACTGCATATACCCCATAAAACTGTTCGAATACATGGCCCTAGGCAAACCAGTGGTAGTAACTGGTCTCAAAGGTATCAAACGGATCATAGATGACAATGAGAACGGTATTGTTTTAAATGAGAACACACCAGAAGAGATAGCTAGGAAGATTATTGAGTTGAAGGAGAACTTACAGTTGAGAAATAGGTTATCTAAAAATGCTGAACGGACCGTGGATAAGTTCAAATGGTCCGATATAAATGAAAAGATAGAATATAGAATCGAGGAACTCGAAAAGCAGGTTAGATAAGATGAAAAAGAAGACTTTCGAATCAGAGGATCTGAAGAAGAAGGTCTGTGTTGTAGTGGGCACAAGACCCGGGATAATCAAGATGTCACCGATAATCAAAAAGGCACAGGAATCCGAGTATCCGTCTTTCGTAATCCACGCGGGTCAACACTACTCACCATCTATGGACGACCAGTTCTTTAAGGACCTGGACCTGAAAGAACCGGAATACAAACTGGAGCATATCAAGGACTGTGAACTTCACGGAGAACAGACTGCAGAGATGCTTAAGGGCATAGAGAGGATACTCTATGAAGAGAGGCCAAAGGTCGTCCTAGTCTGTGGGGATGCGAATTTCAATTTGGCAGGTGCACTTGCCGCTAGAAAGTTACACATCAACCTTGGTCACGTGGAATCAGGTCTTAGGAGCGATGACTGGCGTATGCCGGAGGAACACAATAGGGTGATGATCGACCACATTTCAGAATTTTTGTTCGCCCCGACGAAAAATACAGCCCAGAACGCAATAGAAGACAATGTTAAGGGAAATATATTCGTCACTGGGAACACCATCGTTGATGCCGTCTACGAGAACGAGGAATTGGCGGAGGAAAAGAGCGATATATTGGAGACGCTAGGGCTGAAGAAGAAAAATTATTTCGTACTAACCGCTCACCGGGAGGGGAACGTCGATTCAAAGGAAAAGCTCGAGATGATATCTAAGTTCATCAAAGAGATGGGTGATAAGTATGAAGGAACACCAATCATATTCCCAATCCATCCCAGGACGAAGAAGAGGCTAAAGGAGTTTGGTATGAAGGAAGAGTTCTACTCTATCGATAATTTACAAGTCCTAGAGCCACTGGGTTATATTGATTTCTTACAGCTAATGAACCACGCCAAGCTGGTACTGACCGACTCCGGAGGTATTCAAGAGGAGACCTGTATACTTAAAACCCCATGTGTCACCTTACGAGAGAACACGGAGAGACCGGAAACGGTGGAAGTCGGTTCGAACATAGTAACTGGTTTGAGTATAGAAGACGTTCTAGAGGGTGTTAGAGAGATGCTTGGTCGAAAAAAAGACTGGAAGAACCCCTTCGGTGATGGGACCGCATCAAACCAGATAATGGAAGTGGTGAAAGATTGTCTCGAAGATAGATTATCATGAAAGATAAGATAAGATTGCTGTTCATAATGGGTATATTCTACCCCCTCATGGGCGGACCAACCGTGGCTTTAGACACTATTCTACCTTATTTGGTAAAAAACAAGAAGATAGAGAAGGTCTTTGTCCTTACCACGTACGTTCGTGGTGAAGAACTCATAGATGAAAAAAGATACAATGAGAGGCAGATCAAGGTACTTAGATTACTCATACCGAGGAGTAATATATTCGAAGGAAAGAACATCCTCCAGAAACCATTTCAGGGATTTAGAGTTCTCTACAATGGTCTGATGATCTTCTTCGTATGCACCTATTTTTCTATAAATATTGTTCACGATATATTCAGATACGATTACATTATAACCAGGTTTTTGAACACCCCCAGTATCATGGATATCAGGAGCCTAGATAGGGAGGAACCGAGGTTTAAACCTGATTTCGTCATAGCGATCTCGAAGAAGATCTATAATATGCACAAAAAGTGGGCCGGAGATAGTATAGAGAATGTCCCAATTCCACTCTCCAGCGTGAGTATTGGAAAGAAGGAGGAAGGACATGTTCTGAAAGAACACAACCTTAAAGATAGACGATACATCTGCTTCGTGGGAAGGATGACTATAGAGAAGGGGGTCGATCTTCTGCTGAGCAGTTTTGAGAAGCTGAGAGAAGAGATGCCGGATATGCATCTAGTTTTAATCGGTGGTAGAGAAGGGGGGACGGTAGTTGATGGGCTGAACCATCAATGTAAAAAAGAAAAGGTCCACTGTCTTGGAGAACTTGGACATCGAGAAACTTTAGCGGTTATGAAGAATTCTGAACTGGTGGCCCTTCCTTCGAGAAAAGAGGGGATGGGAAGGGTGATGCTGGAAGCGTTACAGCTCAACAAGAAAGTACTGGCACCGAACTGCGTCGATGAGTTCTCGGAGCAAATACCTGATTTCGTTTTAAAAGAGTACGAACCAGAAACTATCAAAGATCAGATGAAGAGGATAATAAACGAAGAGAAAAAGCCAGATTATGACCTTGAACCCCATGAACCAAAAAAGGTAGTGAGAATGTGGATCAAAACATACGAAGAACTGCTCAAAGGGAGGCACTCAGCATGAAGAAGGCAGTTATCACCGTGGACGTGGAACTGGATAGGGGTGGAGGAATCGAAGGACTGAAAAAGTTAGATGAATTACTCGAAAAATATACTGGATTCACCTTGCTGGTAACTCCTGAGACATTAAAAAAAGCACCTGATATTGTAAAGAGCTGGGAAGATGAAAATGAGATCGGACTGCATATACATCCTGCCGAGCTAGGTTTCGATGAAGACCTGTTCGATATATACTCGTATGAAGAGCAGAGGAAGATGTTCGAAGAATCTCTGAACATTTTTTCTAAGTTTTTAGATAGCAAGATAACATCGTTCAGACCCGGGAGATGGAGGTTCCACGAGAATATCTATCCCATCATGAAAGAGTTCAGGATGACTCACAGCTCATCTAGATATCCAAGACCGGGTTCGGACAATGAGCCACATGGAGTAGAAGATATAATCGAACACTCTCCGACCATATGGACGCCCGAACCGTTGAGTGATGTAGTGGGTAAGAAAAAGAAGCAGAAAAAAGGTTTCGAAGATATACTCGAAATACCGGTATCGATACATTCAGTTAGAAAATTCGGAGTGGTCTTCAACGCAGCCTTGTGCAACAATGTGGATTATCCCCTCATCTACATAGCATCAAAATCTCTGTCACATCTAGAATACCAGATGTTCACGTTTCACTCTTTCAACCTCTTAGACAAAAAAGTGGAGGATAGGATAAAAAATTTTATAGGATATCTAAATCGTGGGAGAGAAATAACTGAATTGTCCAAAATAACAGTTTGAGGAAATATCATGATCCAAAAAAAGGCGATCGTTATAGGATTTGATGGTGGTGCTTTCGAAATATTGGAGCCGTGGCTTCAGGAAGGAAAACTACCAAACATAGAAATGATAATGGAGAACGGCGTTATAGCCGATATGGAGAGCCAGCTCCCACCGGTCACGTCGCCCAACTGGAAGTGCTATTCTACAGGTATGAACCCGGGCAAATTGGGATTGTTCTGGTGGGAGAATGTGGACGTCGAGAACCGAAAGGTAACGTATCCGCAGGAACGGACCATGAAGAAAACGGAATACTGGGATATACTTGAAGGGAAAAAGGCAGTCATAAACATGCCAACCACCTTCCCTCCTAAAGAGATAGACGGCTTCGTCATCTCGGGTCCCCCGGATACACCTAACGATGATTTCTATAGGCCTAGAGATCTCAAAGATCTCATGGACAAATTCGGTTACAAAATAAGGCCTGAAAGACACTATATGAGGGAAGGGCCAAGGAAAAAAAAGTTGAAAGCCGCCGAAGAGATGCTGGATATTATCGAGACGAAGTTTGATTTCACGGCTCATCTGATCGAAAACAATGATCTAGACTTTATTCACCTGACAATATTTTACATAAATGTACTGCAGCATTTCTTCTGGAACGATCAACCGACTAAAAAGGGATGGATGCTGATAGATGATAAGATAGGTGAGTTCATTGAGAGATTCGGTGACGACTACACCTTTTTCTTCATGTCAGACCACGGTTCGAATAAAATAAAGAATGTCCTCAATATAAACACTTGGTTGGAGGAAAAAGGCTACCTAGTCACAAAGATGGGGAAAGAAAAGACACTGGACGCCTTGGGCCTGAACATGCAAAACATCAGCCGGATAGCTAACTACGTTTTCTCGAAAAAAACACTAGATAAACTGCAAGAAAAACTGCCGGACTATTTGATGGATGAAATTCCAGAGAAGGGAGGTACGTTAAGAAAAGAGCAGAAGGGTAAGGTCATCGACTGGGATAAGAGCAGAGCGGTAGCTAGCGGTCAGGGACCAGTTTACCTTATAGGTGATGAAGGAGAGAAGGAAAAGATAAAAGAGGAACTGCTTGAGGATTTTGATGAATTGGTAGAAAAGGGTCTTGTTGAGAGAGTATTCGAGAGAGAGGATATCTACTGGGGCGAGTACGTAGAGGAGGGGCCGGATCTGATACTCGATCAAGGTCAAGGGGTTCACATAACCGGTGATGTTGGTAAGGAAAAATCGATTGACAAGCCCGGGAGGTGGAAAGGGGAAAACAAGAAGACAGGTATGTTCATGGCCTACGGTGATGAGATAAGGGAAGATGAAAAGATAAAGGAGTTCTCGATATTGGATATAGCCCCGACTGTGCTCCATTTCTATTCCAAAAAAATACCGAAGGAGATGGACGGGGATGTGAAAAAAGAGGTCTTCGACAAAGGTTCGGATATATTTAAAAGAAAGGTTACCGTAAAAACAAAGAGAGGAAAGGAAGAAGAAGAAAAGCTCGATTCAGCTATCTCAAAACTTGATATCTAGCTATCATTCAAGATATTTTTCCATCCTATGAGCAACTTTGAACCACTTAAGACCCAACTTGTCCATTATTATGTCGAATACTCTGAACAGCACTATATCTTCTTTCTTCATTCCACCTATCTTTATTGAGATGAGGAGATAAACAAGCAGGTAGACAGCGAACGTGCTGATCAGTAGCCACCAGTTTACGAAGAAAAAGTGATAGAATAAATAAAGAACTATGAGAGGTGATACGGAAGCTATTGTATATTTTAGATATGAAATAAAACTTAGATCGAAAGAGATGATAGTCCTGACCTTCCACATCTCCACGATATTGTTAATTATGAATACAGTCGCAGTAGCAATAGCGGCCCCCTCTAAACCGATCACTGGGATCAACACTATGTTGAGTCCCACGTTCAAAGGCAGAAGCACTGCGTTCATCTTGAATATGAAATGTGTCTCACTATATGTTTTCAATGTGTGACCGACTGGTCCAAGACCGGCCCTAAACATCATCCCGATGCCCAGGATTACTAGAGCTCTCCAACCAGGAACGTATTTTGGGAAGAAAATAGTTAAAATTGGTTCAGCGAAAACGATGAGAAATAAGAAGAAAGGGAATGTCAAAAAGAATATCCATCTTAGAACCGTCCCGAACGTTCTAGCGAGGCCGTCGAACTCCTTCTTCGCGTGGAGGTCCGAAATCACCGGAAAGAAGATTTGGTTGATGGAGTGCAAGAATATGAGCAATAATAAACTGACACTCAAAACCAGATTATATATTCCAACTACGTCTTCAGTCTTATAGAAACCTAGCATGAACGTGTCCGTCCAACCCATGCCTAAAACAAAGATACCAGAGAATAAGAGGGGGAGAGAATAACCTAGTATTTTCTTGGGGATAAAAGCTGCAGATCTTGACGCGAGTATCTTTAGGAAAGGATACACCTTTTTCTCTAAAACAACGAAAGAGAGAAATACTAATATCGCTCCGGTTAGGAGATAGGTATATGCTATATTCACGATACTACCGCCTATTCCGATGACCACCAAAAACAGGAGGAAGTGAGAAAGATGTTCACCAATGTCCCGAAACGTGACCTTTATCTTGGTTCTCTCAAAGGCTAAGAATATATGGCTCAAGAGCACAAGAAGCGATTGAAGAGGTATGAGTAAGGCGAATATCTTTAAGAGCGGTGATAAGGATTGACTGTTGAATAAAGTGACCGATATCTGGTAAGAAAATAAGTAAATAAAGACTCCCGTTGTCCCACTGAGGAGAAGTGAAATCAACAGGACCGTCAGCATGGTGCCGCTAACCTTTTTCTGGTCATCATCCACCAAAAATTTTGGTATAAACTTTTTTAAAGCTGCGTCAAAACCGCCTGCTGATAGTTTTGTCGTGATACCCAGAATCATTAGTGCTAGTGCTATAAGACCGAGACCGTTGGGACCGTAGTATTTAGCTAGTATGGCCTTAGAAAGAAACGCCAATCCTTTGGCTAAAAAGGAGCCGAATAAAACTATGGCTGCACCCTTACTTATGGTCTCCAAAACTTTCTCGAACCTATCGGTCATCTTTTCGTTCACTACCTAGGGTGATGAATGTGTGGTATTAAATATTTTTACATTATCTTTCTCATCTCGATTGCGAACCAATTGGGGTGTAAGAAAATAGAAATGCATTTCTCTGTAAGACGAGAAAGAAGCTTTTTTCATATCTTAACATTTCCCGTTTGGATATCTCAATGGAAGACATCTCCCGCTTATGACATCATGTAATTAATAGTCATGTGTAAGCCTTAATTTTGGACCTTTGAGGCTTAGGGTACAAGGCTTATATTTGGCTATTAATAAAGTTCCCTAAACTTATTATCTCTCATAAGCAGATATACCATCCATAGCATCAAACCGGTGAAAATCATAGAGAATATAAATATCATATAAGGAACCCAAGGATCAAAATATGAGGGGCGAAACATCCTTGCCAACGTGGAAAATATCATAAGCCCAATGTATATCGAGAAAATTCTTTTATCTCTCACAGCATAGAACAGCATACCCGGAAGAAGCATGATATAGTACTCCCAATGTATTTTTGGATAGATCGCCAAAAAGAAAGCAAAGGTGACAGTAAAAACGAGAAGTAGGTCATAATCATCTCTGTGAGCTACGTACAGGATGGCTAATAGAGTTATTCCTATGAATATCAATATGACTCTAGTTTGGATACTCGAAGTAGAGATTAAGGGTGTACGGGCTAATGCCCTCCAGATTGAGATCCCTCCTATAGTATCTTTTGAAGCGGCACCGCCATAAAAGCCGATAAACCACAGCGTTTTCGAACCCCAATAAAGATAAAAAAAGAGGAGTATCACAGATGCCGTTCCAACAGATATGATAAATCTCTGTATCCTTTTCCTAAATTCAGTATTTTTATCATACAATTGTGCAGGAGCTAAAAATCCAGACCAGACCTTTGTGATAATTCCCAACCCGATAGATATTGCCCCTAGATTTTTCTTATTCTTGATCACTAAAAAAAGAGATAATATTATAGTGAAGGTGATAATACCTTCGTCTTGAAATAAAGTGTATACTGATAGTGGGTTAGCTATAAAAAGCAAAGAAGATATGAATGCTTTATTCTCACCCCATTGTTTGAATAGATAAAATAGCATCAGGGAATTTATAAGTATAAAAATAGAAAAATATATGTAGAAAGACAGGAGATAGCCCCCGAATTCTAGAGATGGCGCGAGGACAGTGGGAGGTATAAAGTAAAAATTTATGAGAGGGGGTGGACCGGTTCTGACATCTTCATACAAATTCCCTCCCTCGATGATCACTGAAGCTCTTCTGTAAAATCTAGGGAGGTCGCTTTTATCCACCCGAAAATAGTACTTTAGAGTCCCATTTTCTTTAAAATCCTTTTCTCCAACCCATCTTTCATCTACATTCTCGCTTTCTGACTCATGTAGTCTGATCAGGCCACTATCATTCCATGATGTTTCATAGTAAACATTGACTTGTCCGATATGTATTTCAGCTGTGTAATTCCTAGCTTTCCATTCAAATTCTATCGGATGACTTTTATTAACTCTTATAAAATATCTGTCCTCTATTTGCTTGCCCTCAGGAGATATAGTAACGTTCCAATCTTCCTGCTGTGAATCAAATGGACGAGATTCTTCTGGGAAAAATGCAAATTTTTTTCTCTATGTATAGAGGTATAAGAAATAATCGACGGGATGAATATTAACGCCCATATCAGAATGATCACAAATAATTTCTTTTTGGTGGACCAGGTTTTTGTAGCATTCTTTATCTTTCTGAGTTCATCTATAATGGAATCCATTATGTTTTGTAATAATTTACCCGATTATAATCTTTTTTAATTTAACACGGATTTGAAGGCATTATCATTGTTCATTCAAAAGATGTCTGTGAAATACTTAGTTATCTTATCTTCAGTTACGAATAACGATATTATCTTCAACCCGATCAATGTGAACAGCAGTCCGGCTATAAATGAGACCCATATAGTTATGTGAAATGGCCCTTCAGGAAGATATTTCATAGATCGAGACAGTATCAGGAATAAATAGAAACTGATGAACAACATAAGGTTTCTTCTGTTTCGAAAGGAGTAGAAAAGCAGAGTGGGCAACAGCAAAAGATAATAGTCCAAATGCATTTTAGGATAAAATAGCATAAATATAAAAAGTGTAACTGTGAAGATGGAGATTGTGTCCCATTTTTTCATGTATGCTAAGTAAAGAACTATAAGTTCTATTATTATAATAAATACAATGATGGTAGATGAACTCGGTAAAGGTATAGAAACAGGTATACTGACAAGATTTTTCCAGATGCTCACGTCTCTAGGATGGAATTTGGAATGAGTACCACTATAAAATTTGAGAAACCAGAATACTTTTGGGCCCCATATTAGGTAAAAAAACAAAAATAGAACCCCGATAACTGAAACGGTTATAACCAAGTTATATATTCTTTTTTTGAAATTAATATTTCTATCGAATAGTTGAGCAGGTATAAAAAATCCCGACCATACTTTAGTTACAGACCCAAGGCCTATCGTCAGAGCTCCTAATTTCTCTTTTCCTTTGATCAAAAGAAAAATAATCAATATTATGATAAAAGCGATCACACTTTCGTCTTGGATTATCGTAGTAAGTGATATCGGATTGATCAAATAAAAGATTGACAATGCAAAAGCCTTGTCTTCACCCCAATCTTTGAACCCGAGAAATAATAGCAGACTCCCCAACAATATAAAAAGTGAAAAATAGATGTAAAATGAAAGATAGTATCCTCCCCATGAGACGGGAGGAGATAGCAGAGTGGGAGGTATAAACATAAAATTTATCAGGGGAGGAGGACCTGTTCTAGTATCCTCATATAAGTTTCCCCTTTGTAAGAGGACTGAGGCTCTTCGATGAAATTTAGCGATATCCCTCTTGTCTACTCTAAAATAAAAATACACGTCTCCCTTTTCTTGAAATTTCTTTTCTTTCTCCCAAGTCATGTTCCCCCCTCCTATCATTTCCTGGTTTTTTTCTAGTATTATTACTCCCTTTTTACCCCAACTAGTATTGTAATGAACAGTTACCTGGCCAATATGCAGATCAATTGTATTAGAGAGATCATAATTCTCGGCTTTCCATCTAAAATTTATACTTTCGCTTTTATTCACGGAAATTACATACCTATCCTTGGAAGCGGATAAATCTGGCTCAGAACTATTAGATGGGGGTGAGAGCGAAACGTCCAGAGCATTGTTTTTTTTGTCAAATGGCGATGAAGATGCTGGATAATGAATAAACATCTTTTCTTTTTGGGTTGAATTATATATCATAATACTAGGAACAAATATTAGAATCCAAATTACCATTAGCACCAATAATTTCTTTTTAGTATGCCAATTTTTTATAGTATCTATTGTTTTTCTAACCTGGTCCTTAGTAACCTTCATTGACTTGATTTATAAAATACTCGATTATAATCTTTTTTGCTGAGAAGCAGTTAATCAGATAAAAGAGTATTAGGGGTGCAGGTAAAGAACCCCACTTATGAGCCTTGAAAAGTGAGAGAAAGATAACCCGACATGATGGCTACGGAAGGTTGGTGACCCCCATTCCCCTTTCATTGATAACATCTTAATCCGTGATTGGAATGGTATGAACGGATGACGCTCTCTTATTTAAGAGATGTTAGATGTCACTACTTAAATATCTCCTCTTTAATTAGGGCCTAACTCATGAAAAAGAAAAGCAAGGATAGGATAAAAACGATCCTAAAGATAATAGTGAGTGTCTCCCTGATAACTTATGTTATTTATTCTGCTGGTCCTTATAAGATATTAGCCGAGATAAAAGGCATCAACGTTTTATATTTTATTATTGTAATATTTATTACCATCGTTAAAATAGGTGTGAGTGCAAAAAAATGGCAGATATTATTAAAAGCAAAAGGTGAGATCAAAAATTTTCTTCACGTTTGGAGGATATATTACATAGGAAATTTCTTTAATCTATTTTTACCTACGAATGTAGGTGGGGACATCGTAAAAGCTCATAAGATGTCAAAGGTTTCTGAGAACTCTATAGAAGCTTATTCTTCTGTATTCATGGAAAGATTTACCGGTGTGATAGCCATCTTTGCGTTGGCTATAGTCGCTACTACACTCTTTTTCAGTGAACTTCCTTATGAGATTCTGATCATAATCTATCTCATATTTCTTCCTCTGATAATCTTATCTCTAATAATGATATGGAGAGACAGTTATGTCCAAAAATTCAAGGGATTTGTAAATACTCTCTTTAAAAGTTTTAATCCATTTTCAATAAAAGAAAAACTGATCAAACTTTACAAATCTGTCAACCTCTATACAAAGAAGAAAAAGACTTTAGGATACGCCTTGCTGATATCTCTAGTTTTCCACACGATGCTTATACTCACAAATTACATTCTAGCGCTCTCTATCGGGATGAACATTCCAATACATTACTTTTTCATATTCATACCTATCACAGCTATTCTGCTTTTTCTACCGATATCCATACGCGGATTTGGAGTGAGAGAGGTGTTGTATGTCTATTTCTTCACTCAGGTGGGTGCTACAACAGCACAATCCGTTTCACTATCTTTTTTGGTCCAATTACTCGGAATCATCAGTTCTCTGATAGGTGGTTTTGTCTATCTCTTTTCTCAAACTAAAAAGATCTAAAACTCAAAGTGTTTCCATCTCGAACCACGGGACCTCATTCAAGGCCTGATGTTGAGGTAAATAGGAGTGCCCGTAAAATCCATTCTCCCCTAAATATTCTCCATGATCAGAACTCACTATCACTTTCCCGGATAATTCATCCGATAACTTATTCAGAGATTCTAAAACAGCTTTTAAATTTTCCTTATAAGCCTTTATCAATCCGTCATGACCGATTTTTCTTAAAGTTTCGTCCATAGGATTTATAGAAGGTAAATTGAAAGTTCTTAACAGTTTTCTAGTCAATTCACCTCCAAGGATTCTTCTAGCCCTAGAACCAAAAAAATTTCTCATAGAACGTTTGATATTGTCATGTGAAGAAGGTTCTTTATTCTTAGGGTTAAAAGGATTATCTAGAGTAAGGTAGGGAAAATGGGGCTGCATATAATGGGCTATGATCCTTTTCTTTGGATGCTTTATCTTTGTATCGATTATAGCTTGATTTACTTCATCGGGATAGACAGTTCCTTTTTCATTATCCCATCGATTGTTCCAAACATCGACCACCTTGAAAAAGTGATCAGAGGCTTTGAAACCGTTGACTTCGGAGAAAGAGTTAACGTGAGGAGTGGTGGAAACATAAACAACATCTTCATATCTCTTTGTAAACACAGCTTTACACCATTCTGATGTGGCAACTCCTTTTAGACATTCGACAGGAGAATTGGCCTTTTTCAGTCGACCGGACAGGAAATCAGAGTATAATTCTTTAAAGTAATCATATCTACATGCATCTAAAATCAATAGATAATCCCAATCGCCTTCGTTTATCTGTTTTTTCTGGTCAAGCATAATTTTCACTTCTCAATCACGAACCAAGGAACTTCAACGAGCGTTTTTTGACCTTCAAAATCATGGCCGAATCTTCCGTTCTCTCCCAACAATTCACCATGATCCGAGGTCAAAACGATTTTACCGGATAATACGGGAACTAAAGTTTCTAGTGAATCAAGCACTCTTAGAAGATTATCACGATAGGCCTTTTTAACACCTTCAGTCCCTACCTTTCTCAGGGCATCATCCATCGGACTCAACGGCGGTAACCCAAACAGTCCCATCAAATCCACCGCAACTTTATCTCCGATACATTTTCTAGCTGTAGATACGGTCTTATTTCGAAGCTTTCTCCAAAGAGATGTTCTAGACTCAGGTTCTTTCTTTTTCTTAGTAGCTGGGGGACCCAATGATAGATAAGGAGTGTGGGGCTGCATGTAATGTAGTATAAATTTCTTTTCTGGATTTTCTCTAATAAATCCTTTAGATTTCTCTGTTAAATCTTCCGGCAGTACTGTACCAAATTTTTCATCCCACTCTGTATCCCAAAGATCATACACTTTTCCAAAATGTTCCCAACCCTTGAATCCCTCGACGGGTGTCTTTGAGTTCACTCTTGGATGAGATGAAACGTGATAGATATCCTCGTTCATATCTTCAAATATATTGATATACCAGCTAGAAGTCGGTGCTATCTCATCTCTCTTCCTATCGAATGCGGGAGAATCTACTCTGTATAGATCTCCTTCAAAATCACAATTTTCTTTAAAATAATCATATCTACATGCGTCTAAGATGATTAGGTAATCCCAATCCTTTTGTTTTATCAGCTGTTTCTGATCCTTTTTATTTATCATAGATGAAACACCAATAAACTAATAATCGATATTATTAAAGGCCATGTTTTTTCTCGACTACATATGGTTTCCGGTCTTCGTAATAAATCTTGGAGAGCATCTCAGCTAAAATACCGAACATGAATACTAAAAAGCCGAATAAGATTAATGCTACAGACAAAAGAAGTTGACCAAGATGCGGAAGTATAGATACACCAAAAGCATATTTCATTATAACACGGTATAAACCGATCAAAAATCCAAAGAACATGAAGAGCGAACCTAAACCTCCTAAAAAATGGAGAGGTCGACCCGAAAATTGATTCCAAAAGTAATGGAAGAGTAGATCAAAAAAGCCTTTGAACAGTCGATTAAATCCATACTTCGTCTTTCCGTGTTTTCTAGACCTGTGATTTACTACGATCTCGGTTATCTTATAACCATTCTTGTGCAGCTTTGCAGGTATGTATCTATGACCTTCTCCGTAAATATTTATGGATTTTATCGCATCTTTTTTGTAGGCTTTCAAAGTAC